>JAIYBD010000062.1 GCA_027488715.1 Bacteroidota bacterium
ACGCGGTGGTCGAGTTTCCCGCCTGCTGGCGGGAAGTATCGAGGCCACCAAGGGTCTAGCATTGTCGCAAAAAGGGGCAAATAATATTGTCGAAAATATTCCGAAGTTCGAGCAAACGGGGGCTACCCTTCGGCAGGCTCAGGGACCGCCGCCCCCTACCCAAGTCAAATTTACAGTATTTCCTGATCGTAGCCGTATTTTAAACGTTTATAAACGGATAGAAACGTTTGTAAACGTTTATAAACGTTTCATATACGGATAACGGAAGTTAGTGGATCGACCTTTGCAATGTGTTATTTGTTTTTAAGCGATTTGATCAGATTGTACCATGCAGCTGGACTCAACAACGTGGTTGGGATGGGCAGTCCATTCGGCATAGGAATCATACCATTTTGGGTGCCGGCATAAAAGCCTTGACGCCATTGGTAGTCCTTGAATGCTGCCGCGTTCGTAATGGCCACCATTTGCGGATCAGCATACGTGGGGATGTATGGATTAAAACTCAGATTCTTTTGAGCACGCGCCAGCATGTCGTCGGGTATTTTTGTTCGAACAAAAAGGTCTTTGAATTCTTCTTTAGTGAATGGATAAATTTGTACTCCTTTCATGGTCACCGGATCGATTTCCAATCGTTGAATCACCGAAATCGCTTCTTCAGGCGATTGGAGGGGAATAACAAAAAGGGCGTCTTTGAATCCCAAGGCCGAGAAAACAACGGTATCGCCTGTCATGACTGCCATCGAGAAAAATCCTCTTTGATCGGCAAAGGTACCCGAACGACGATTCTTAACGTAAACGGTTACAAACGGAAGCTCCGTAAGACTATCCGACGAGATGACGACCCCTGAAAATTGAACGGGGCGACGCTGACTTTGGGCCTTTGCCATGGGGACAAAAAATCCCAACAAAAGGCAAAAAAAGAAAATCCTTTTCATACAATAAAGGTAAGACGCAAATTCAACCCAAAGGAAAAGGAATAAAAATAAATCATGGGTCGCAAGATGTCACAACTAACTAAAAAATTTGCGTTGATAAATAGATCATAAACAAAAAACCAAACACAGATGGAAGCAGTTAATTTTGTAAATAAACAAAAAGAAAACGATATGGAAGATAAAGCCGCGAAGCTCAAAGCTTTGAAATTAACCATGGACAAACTTGAAAAGTCGTTCGGCAAGGGTGTTGTCATGAAAATGGGCGACGCGAAGGTGGTGGATGTTGATGTTATTCCGACCGGATCTTTGGGCCTGGACATTGCGTTGGGCATTGGAGGATTTCCTAAAGGCCGCATCATTGAGATT
This sequence comes from Bacteroidota bacterium, assembly GCA_027488715.1. Taxonomy (GTDB): domain Bacteria; phylum Bacteroidota; class Bacteroidia; order UBA7662; family CANHCV01; genus CANHCV01. Next base: position 1,302 of record JAIYBD010000062.1, read on the forward strand.
TATGGTCCGGAATCTTCGGGTAAAACCACGATTGCCCTGCACGTTATTGCCGAGGCCCAAAAGAAAGGTGGCATGGCCGCCTTCATTGATGCTGAGCACGCCTTCGATCCCAAATATGCGGAGGCCTTGGGCATCGATACGGAGAACCTTTTGATTTCCCAACCCGACAACGGAGAGCAAGCCTTAGAAATTGCCGATAACCTCATTCGATCTGGAGCCATCGATGTGATTGTGGTAGATTCTGTTGCCGCATTGGTACCCAAATCGGAAATCGAAGGCGAAATGGGCGATAGCACCATGGGCCTTCACGCTCGTTTGATGTCGCAAGCCATGCGAAAACTAACCGGATCCATTGCCAAAAGCGGCACTGTATGTATTTTCATTAACCAACTTCGCGATAAAATTGGAGTGATGTTCGGAAATCCAGAAACCACCACCGGAGGAAATGCACTGAAATTCTATGCGTCCGTTCGTTTGGACATCCGACGCATTGGACAATTAAAAGACGGCATCAATGTAACCGGAAACCGAACCAAAGTTAAAGTGGTAAAAAATAAAGTAGCTCCGCCTTTCCGCGTAACCGAGTTCGATATTGTTTATGGCGAAGGGATTTCCAAAGTTGGGGAGATCATCGATATTGGAACGGAAATGAATATCATCTCAAAAGCGGGTTCCTGGTACAGCTATGGAGATACGCGATTAGGACAGGGTCGTGATAGTGTTAAGCAATTGCTATTGGACAATCCCGAAATGGCAGAAGAAATCGAACAGAAAATCATGGAAAAAAGCAACGCCCATGAACACAAGATTGAAGAAAATGAAGATTAATCATTTTTTCATCATGTAACGATTCTACAATCAATTAACTTTTACACCTAAAATAGCCTCTAAATTTTGAGGCTATTTTTATTTTAAAGAAGCAAAAAACAGCATTAAAAGCCATAAATAAATTTTACAGATCAAAAAAATCAATTTTTACCCCCTAATTAACACAATGAAATCAAATCACTTCATGAAGGAATTTAAATAAAATCCTCTCGTCTACTTTTGAATTAAGCAAACAAACAAAGACATGAAGTTATTTGATTTTTTAGAAGGACAAGGATTTTGGGTTGGATTGAACCTATTTGAATCACCCGAAGATTTTTTGGATTATTATTCCGATTATGAGAAATGGGAAGACGATTCCAAAGACCGTAAAAAAGTGACGGTAAAAGTAAAGAGAAAGTAAAATCGAGGTAATGTAAAAAGAGCGGGGCTTAATTCAGGCCCCGCTCTTTTTTGATCTTCTCGTAAGCGTCGTTGATTTTGGCGAATTTAAAATTCGCTTCATTCTTTGCCGCGTCGGGCATATTGGCCATTCGATCCGGATGATATTTCATGGCCAACTTTCGGTATTGCTTTTTTAATTCCTCATCAGAGCATTTGGGATCCAATTCGAGCATTTCGTAATTCTCTTTGGAGGAAGACTGACCGAAGGAATGAAAACTTCCGTTTTGATAGGCGTTTTTAAACTGATTCCGGATTTGTTGAAAATCGGTAATATTGATTCCCATGTACCGAGCAATTTTTTCAATGAGGACAACTTCCACATCGGTCATTTCACCGTCGGAACCCGCCATTTGAAATAGGAAACGCAATAACTGAATTCGGGCACCATAAGCCAAGTTGGCCTCCATGGAACGACAAACCGGCTGCAATGCAATGTCTTGTTTCAGGAACTCCCGCAGCCTGAGCAACATCCCCTTGCTTTTCTCTTCTCCAAAATTTTGAAGAAGAAATTCTTTGGCCACCTCCAACTCTATGCGCAAAACACGTCCGTCGGCTTTCATGACCGATGCCATCAATACCAACAAACTTGACTCAAAATCCGGAATACCTTGGTAGTATTTTCCTCCTGTTTTGCGCTCTTCTTTTTCCGTAGAATCACTTGTAACAAAATTTTCAATGAGGTAACCCACGAAATAACCGATCATAAACCCGGAAAATCCGCGGAATATAGCGGCACCAATGATTCCAAAGATAAATTTGAGCACAGATTTAATTTTACGACAAAGATAATGGATTTACCAACCTCCAGAGGAACCGCCGCCACCAAATCCACCACCACCAAATCCACCACCGAAACTATTATTATCTGAAAAACCAGAACCACCTCCCCTACTTCCGAGGCCGCCACCCCAAAATAAAGGCATAGCGCCTAAACCACCTCCGCGGCCACCTCCGCCACCTTTTCTACCAAAAAACAACACGATAGCGAAGATGAAGAGCAGTATTATGAGAAGTAATGGAGAGAATGGCTGTTCTTTTTCAATTCCTTTGTATTCACCTTGAACAACTACCGCAATGGTTTCTAAAGCTTTTTGAACACCTGCGAAATACTCTTGACGCTTGAAGTAAGGTGTTAAAATTTCCGTTCGAATGTCGTAGGCGGCACCATCGGGAAAAACTCCTTCAAGTCCGCTTCCCACCATGATTGACATTTTTCGATCCTGCATGGCGAAAAACAACAAGATACCGTTATCCTTTTCTTTCTGTCCAATCCCCCATGTTTTAGCCCATTCTATGGCGGTTTCGTATACATCACCACCTTCTAAACTGGGAATGGTTACCACGACGATTTGGGTCGAGGTTGAATCGCACAACAATTTCATGCTTTTGCCCAGCTGTTGAATTTGTTCTTCCGAAAAAATCTTGGCGTAGTCGTTGATGGGTCGGCCTGTGGCGGTTGGGATTTCAATTGCAGATGCAGAGAAAGTTAAACTGCACATGCTTAAAAAAAGCAAGAATAAGATCCTTAAGTTCTTCATCCTGTAGAAATTGAATTATCTAATTCATTTTCATCGGAATCGTCCCACGGGAAAAATTCACCCAATGCTATTCCTAAATGTTCAATAACGGATTGCATTCCAAGAACATAATTTCCACTCTTCATTTGGGCAGACAAATTATGAGCTTGTTGATCCCAAAATTTTTGGCCCACCCGATCGTGAATTCCTTGATCGCCCCAAAGGACAAATTTTTTAGATTCGTAGGCCAGATAAATCAAAATTGCATTACGTTGTTTAGTTTGAGTCATCCCCAACTCTTGAAAGATTTGTTGAGCTCTTCGCTCGGGAAGATCTGAAGGGCAAATCTGCTCGAGGTGCAACCGAATTTCGCCGGAAGTTGATTTCTCGGCTTTTTCGATGCATGATTTCAGAAAATCCAGGTCGGTTTCAGAGAAAATACTCATTCAGCGAAAACTTCAGGTGCCTTTTCAGAACCAGCCGTAGCTTCAAAAAACTCTTTGGGTTCGAAATCAAACCATGAGGCAACGATGTTTCCAGGAAATTTTTTGGTAGAAGAGTTGTAAGATTTAACAGCCGAATTGTAATCCTTTCTCGATTCTTTGATTCGATTTTCCGTCCCTTCCAAATCATTCATCAATTTACCAAACAATTCTGTTCCTCGAATTTGTGGATAGGATTCCATCACAATATTAATGGCACGGTTGATTTGAGCTCCAGCGGCATCTAATTGAGCTGGTGATTTCGCGCTGGAGATTCCTGAACGGGCCGCCGTAACATTTTCTAAAATTTCTTTTTCATTTTTAGCTCCTGCTTTTACGGTCCGAACTAAATTAGGAATCAAATCTGCACGTCGCTGGTAATCGGTTTGAACTTGTGCATAAGCCTCATCAACCGTCAACTGCTTATCAACCAATCCATTATAGGATTTCCAAATCCAAATTCCCAAAACAGCTACAAGCCCAAAGACAACCAACAACAATAAAACACTTTTTTTCATTTTCTTATTTTAAGAGTAAACGACAAAGCTAAAACTTCGTTGTAAGAATAAAGATTAAAAACTGATTTTTTTTTTCTAGCTTTAAGGTGTGATTAGAAAATTACTTTTCTGCATAATTTTTATTTACTTTGGTTCATTTTTGGTCCAGGGACAACCCAATTATCAAGCCATCAATGCCGATTTTCAAAAGAAAGTAACGGAGAATTACCAAGTCAATTTTCAAAATTTTGGGAAGCTGCCACTTTACGATAACCCAGAACAACGAAAAAAAATTCTTCAATTGGAAAAGGATGGCAAAACGGTTGAACTGACCCGTTTACTTGAGCAATACATTCAACAATTTGGAATAGAAAATTTTAAAAATCAAAAAGAAACCATTTGGAAACTCGCCCAGCTTTTGGAAAAGCAAAATGAGGTTTCAAAAGCAAAATTTTATTACGGTTTATTAATCAGGAATTCCAATATCAGTATAGATTCATTGGTAAAACAATATTACGATGAGTTGAATAAAGGCTCTGAAGACCGATATGTACCCATCAAATATTATTATGAATTGGTGGATTACCGCAAAAAGGTTGATACCCTTCGTCCACCTCGAGGAGTTTTCGAAAACATGGGAGATTCCATCAATACTACTTTTGAAGAATATGGCCCAAGTATTAGTCAGGACGACGCTGCTCTTTTTTTCTCTTCCAAGCGAGATTACATGGGGAATAGCGGAAATCAAGATATATACAACGAGGATTTGTATATTTCCTTGAAAGGTGAAGATGGCCAATTTCAACAAGCGATAAAAATTTGGGGAATCAACAGCATTCACAATGAAGGTTCTCCTTGCTTGAGTCCAGACGGCAACACCCTTCTTTTTGTTCGCTGTAACGACAAAGATGGCATGGGCGAATGTGATCTTTATCGAGCCGAGCGAATCGACGACACCACGTTTGGCAAAGTGAAAAATTTAGGACCAGCCATTAATTCTCCCTTTTGGGAAAGTCAACCCTGTTTAAGTAGAACAGGTGACACCTTGTTCTTTGCCTCGAATCGGCCAGGAGGATTGGGCGGTACCGATTTATTTTTTTCCGTGAAAGATAAGCGTGGGAACTGGCTTCCTGCCCGCAACCTCGGTCCCATGATCAACACCGTTAACGACGAAATGTCGCCTTTTTTCCATCCCGAATACGATGTTCTATATTTCAGTTCTACCGGGGAAATTGTAAATTTTGGTGGATTTGACATCTACAAAAGCTATTTGAATGATGGGAAGTTTTCAGAGCCAAAAAACATCGGCCCCTTAGTAAACGGTGCCGGGGATGAACATTATTTTACCATCGATTCTAAATCGAGGAACCTCTTTTATGCCCGATCCGATGAAAATAAAAACCTCGATTTGTTTTCATTTCCCTTACCCATGGAGGCGCAACCAACTGCAACCACCGAATTTTCTGGAGTTTTAAAAGATTCCGTTACGGGGAAAACCTATCAAGGAATCGTTTCCGTTATTGATTTAGAAAATGGTATTGAAGTTGCACCCAAGTTTGTTAGGGAAGATGGTACCTTTTCATTTGACTTAATCGACAATCAGAAATACCTATTAATCATTCAGGGCGAAGACTTTTTTCGCATTGAAAAAGAATTTAAACTGCAGGGCGATACCGTTGTAGAAGTGAAAGCCCAAGGCATAAAATCCTATCGCATCCAATTTTCTACGATTGAGTTTGCCAATAACAGTTTCGAGATTTTGGAAGAGATGAAACCTGATTTGGACAAATTGGTGGATTATTTATTGGATAACCCAACCGTAACCTTAACCATTTCTGGACATACTGATTCAAAGGGAAATCCTGAAAAAAACCAGCAACTTTCCCAAAAAAGGGCAGAAAGTATTCGGGATTATTTAATTACCTCGGGTGATATTGATCCCGAAAGAATTAAGGCAATGGGATATGGGAGTTCCAAACCCATTAAAAAAGTGGAGGTTACCGACGAAGATCGAAAACTTAATCGCCGAGTTGAATTTGAAATTGATCGAGGGGAATCAACACCCATCGAAGACACAACTATTGAGGAATTGAAAGAAGAGCAAAAAAAGGAGGATTAAAGAAGTAGTTCAAACAATTCTAACTGATTCTTTGCTCTTAATAAATTTTGATTATCGTATTCAACTTTAAAATAATGATCGTTTTCAAGGTAATCGGTTAGAAACCTCAGTCCGATTAACAGGGTCATGTAAGGACCTGCAAAGGGAAGCATTTGTTTTTCTTCCCGAGTCCATTGATTTTCCCATCCTTCTTGAAATCCCGCCCTTAGTGCTTCCATGATATGACTTTGAACCACTTGGCGGGAGGCTGAAAAATCCCCTTCCGGCTTCAATGGAACGAAAGTTCGAATCAAATCACCCAAATCAAACAACATATTTCCCGGCATCACCGTATCCAAATCAATGACAACAGCTTGATCCATTTGTCCATTCCGGAACAACACATTGGGAACTTTGGCGTCGTTATGGGTTATCCGATTTAAATTTAATTCAGGAAGAACCTTATTCAAGATTATCAATCCGTTTTGATATCCTAAAATAACCTCCTGGGCTTGTTCTCTTCTTTCTTTTTTTGAAGAAATGATGGATCTGAGATGTGACTTTTTCATAAAGATAAATAGCAAAGAAATTTTGGATTACTTTAATAGGAATGACTTTAAAGATGATATTCTTATTTTGAATGATTCTCGAAATTATAAATATATCAAATTGAATCCTAGTAAAGATATGATTTTCAGCTC
>JAIYBD010000168.1 GCA_027488715.1 Bacteroidota bacterium
ATGATGTGATCGGCGCCGGCCGAGAGGTAGGTTTCTTTTTTGGTGTAGATGGCGCCGTTGGTGATGACTTTTTTCTTGGATTGCTTGAAATCTTCGATGGCTGATTTGATTTCGTTCAACGAAGCCATTCCGGGATATTGCCCCGCCGCCGAAAAATCCAAGTACAACGCCTTGATGTCGGGATCGGTCTTCGCAGCCCGAATGGAGTGGGTGATTTGTCGTAAGCTGAGGCTTGCTTCCCGCGATAGCGGACCGAGATCCAATCCCGAAAACGGATCGTTTTTCTCTTGGTCCATGATGGGGCGGTTAAAAGCGATTTTAAGAATGGAGTGGTCGGCCACTTTTACCGGCTCTTTACTTCCGGTAGCACCGGCAATGGCTGCTCCCAAAATCACCACAAAAATTAAAAAGAGTGCGAATAAGGCCAAGAAAACACCCAAACAACTGGCCATGGTTGATTTTAAAAATTCTTTCATAATTTGCAAACGAAAACGTTGAACTCCTCGTTGGAAGTAAAGATAAAACATAAGCAAAAAGGAATGAAAAAGATTCTCTTCATCTCAACTTTATTTCTTCTCGTTTCTTGTCAGAAAGATGGTTATGAGTCGGTAAAATTGGTTTTCAAACAAGTGGATGGGTGTACGTGGATGCTTCAGAAAAGCAACGGAACTTTATTGGAACCAACCAATTTGTCATCGTTTGTTCCAAATCCAAGGGAGGGTCAGAAAGTTAGATTGAAATTTGTTTCAAAACCCGTCATGAGCATTTGCATGATGGGGGAAACGGTAGAAATTACAGCGTTGAAAAATTAATGCTTCTTCCCTAAAAAAATCACCCACATCAACCAAGTCATTCCTTGCTGAGTATCCATGGTATTGTCGGTAGAAAAGCTGAGCAATCCTAAAAAGAGGATGGGCCACCACGCTTTGTTCGATTTTCCAAAGAACATATGGCCCATGAGAAAGAGCCAGGCGATTCCACCAATCCAACCAAATTGAACCAAGACCGTCAGGTATTGGTTGTGGGGCCAATGAATCCATTGCCAGGGTTGTTGATGTTGAATGAGCCATTTTTGTGCATCCAGCACCACATCTCCTACTCCTGTTCCGAGGAAGGAATGATCCTTGGCCACATTCCAATACACTTCCCAAAGGGCCAATCGTTTGTTGGCCGATCCGTAGGCCAAATCAGCATCGATGCCTTGGAACGAAGCAATTTCTAACCACATCCGTTGAAAGGCATCGGTCATTAAATAGGCGCTACCAACAAGTACGACGATGATGCCTAAAAAAATTAATGCGTTCCTTCGGTTGCGATGTCCAAGCGTGATTCCCAAAAGACCTACTCCAGCGCCAATTAGCCCCAATCGAGCTTCTAGAAAAAGCAAGGTAAGTAAACTTAAAGCTCCCACCAGCGTTGGAATCAGCCAAGATTTTCCTTGGTAAATGTCTACCATCATCCATAGAAAAATAGAGGCAAGAATTAAGCCTGCCAACGGACGACGGGTCCACGGCGATGGGATTTTTGAATGCTGAAATTCGTGGTTCATTTGAACCGAAGCGCCATTGATTCGGTAATCAACTTGCTGAATTTCTCCATTTCCTTTGGCGTTTTTAAAGAACCAAAGGGCGGAAGAATTCTGGGAAAATTGGAATGAAAATGAAGTGTCGCCCGTGATAGGGACAGAGATGTAATTCGGGAATGATTTGGATTCCAAACAGAAGATTAGATCCTTTCCTTGAACGGAAACGAGAAGGGAATCGCCTGCATTCAGGCCCTGTTCGTGGGTGTAGGCGAATGGGTGCTCGTCGTTCAATCCGTACGTTCCGCCACCACGGTAGCCCCATTCTTCCCTCAACCAAGGATAGGCGCGATCGGGAAGGACCAGCGAACTTAACGACAGCAAGCACCAAATCGAGATGGAAAATAAAAATCCATTTCGAATGTACTTTTTGAACATGCTTTCCAAGGGCACCAACGACCAGTACATGGGAAAGGTGAAAAGGAGGTGTTTGATGTTTAGCTGTTTCCAGCCTTCATCGGTGGATTCGGAAGAAAAAACGCCGAAGAAATAGAGTCCGAATAAACCCCAAAACGGCCATGATTTTTTAAGGAACGGTAGAAAAGATTTGGAAAAGGATGGCCATTGAAACAAGATCCCCAGGGCTGCGATTCCCTCGGAAATTCCAAGTCCGGCCTTCGACCATGGTAAAAACAAGGCCATGAGTACTAAGCCCCATCCCTGCAATTGTTTTCCTGTAGATTCTAGCCGATTCAAGGTCAATAACTGATCACTTCAATGCCGCCCATCAGATTTAGGCCTTTCAGAACCAAGACTTGGTTGGGGTCGGCAGAAATTCCGGGATTTCGACGTTTTTCTTCGGCCCCGCCCAGAATATTTTGGGTGTCAAACCGGACGGACCAGGAGGCGGGGACCATGATTTTAATTCCACCCATGAGGTTGTAAACCTCAATCACCGCGGTGCCATTGTTCAAGCGGGTTGCTAATAGCGAAACTTCTACGCCTCCCATGATGCAGGTAAAATCGCCCCCTTCAAAAACCTCCATGGTGGGAGCTTTCTTCACACCAGAGAGTATAGCCGTGCAGTTCAAAGGGCCTCTTAACGATTCAGCTTGACCTATTGATTTCGGCCGAAAGTATTTGATGAGCATGCTCAACCCCAGGGCAATGAGTAGAATGGGCCAGAGTAATCTCCAAAATTCATAGGAGATGTTGAGTAAATCCAAAGCGAGGAACAAGGATCCAAGGCCCATGAGGATTAATCCGGATGATTTTTTTTCAGAATTTGAGGAAAGGATGGCTCCTAATAGAATCAGGAACATTTGCCACGAAAGAACCCAATCGGGGAGTTGGATATCGATATCCAATCGACGGAGCAACCAAGTAATTCCTAACAAAAGAAAAACGACTCCAGAAATGAGGACGGCGGATGAGCGGGATTTCGACATTTATTCCTATTTTTGAATGGAACGAAGATAACGAAAAATTGGTGTGATTCCCCTGAAAAAACTTACGATTCATCCGCATGAAAATCTGTTTTCAAGGGTGGAAAATTCCATCGAACGCTTAGAAATAATTCCGCAATGGTCGGAGTTAGATTACTCAGAATTGACGCAAGTTTTGGATTGGCAAGAGGAATCGATTCGGATGTTTGGAAAGGAAATTCGGGTACCACGTTTGGTGGTTTGGTACGGTGAGAAGGGGTATGGGTACAGCGGAAAGCGGCATCAGCCAAAGGCCATTCCCGAAATGATTCA
>JAIYBD010000008.1 GCA_027488715.1 Bacteroidota bacterium
ATTGGATGTTTCCAATCCTGTGGTTAAGGCTACCCAACCCACCGTTTCGGTGTCGCTACCAGCATATTGGCCAGGATTACCTTGATTGAGTGATAAATTAAAGTTGTACCCTTGAGAAAAGGAAACCTTGAAAGCAAGAAAAAGGCAAATAAATGTTGCCCATCGAAAAATGGTTTTCATGGATAATAGGTTGGTTGGTCAATAGAAACAAAAAACTAAGTTTTGTTGCGAACTAAGTTAATCATTTTTCAAAGAACTACATAGGTTTTACCCTCTTCCACGGCAAAAGCTTGAGGGAAAATTTGTTGAGCCTCTTTTTGGTGGTCCATTATCGAAGCGTACCTTGAAGAAAAATGTCCAATTAGTAACGTTTTTACATGACTCAACTTGGCTAGTTCTGCTGCTTCTTTAGCCGTAGAATGATAGGTCGATTGGGCCTTATCTTTCAAATTATCAAGAAAAGTTGCCTCGTGATAGAGCGCGGTCATGCCCGATAAAATCGTTGAATACTCGGAATGATACCGAGTATCTGACCAATAGGCATACGAACGGGCCTCTAATTTCTTTTCGGTAACCACCGCATTTGGTATAATTTCTCCACTTTCTAAATGAACATCAAGTCCTAATTTGAGGGATCGAAGTTGAAGGTGATTTAACTTGGGAAATCTTGAAAGTTCCTCAACTAAAATGGAACGAGGGTGCTCTTTTTCTTTAAAAATATATCCGTAGGTAGAAATCCGATGATCCAACGGAATGGCCTCCACCTCCAAACGATCGCTTTCCCAAACCTTTTTGGAACCTTCATGATTCAATTCAACCCATTCAATTTCAAAAGAAAGCGATTCACCACCTGTTTGAAGCAGAAATTCAAGAGGTCCACGAAGACCTGTCGGTGAGAAAATTTGAATTTTTCGCTCGCGGCGATTCAAATGAAAGGTCGATAACAATCCGGGCAGTCCGAAAATATGGTCGCCGTGTAAATGTGAAATAAAAATCTGATTGATGCGATTCCATTTCACGTCGAATTCTTTTAATCGATCCTGGGTACCTTCACCGCAGTCGATCAAAAAAACATCTTGAAAATGGTGTAACGCTTGGGCCGAAGGATGTCGCCCCGCTCCCGGTGTTGCACTACCGCAACCCAAAATCGTGACTTCGAACTTGGGGTAATTCAATTTACTCTCCTTCAGTTCCTAATTCACGTTGAATTTCTTCGATAAAGATGTAATCACTGGCTTCTTCCAAAGAAGGAATCAACTCTAACACATCCTGTAACTGAGAAATTTCAATTAATTTTTTCACGTTATCGCTTGCTCTAGCAACCACAAAAGTTCCATTAGAACCTTGGCACAAACGATTGCCCACCAACATGGCGCTCAATCCAGAGCTGTCGGCGAAATTAACCTGATGGATGTCTAGAATAATATTGTGAAATCCAGTTGAATTCAATAACACCAACTCACTTTTCAAATTTGGTGCAAATCGGGTATCCAACGTTTCTTCCTCGAGGGTTAGAACCGCATATTTTTCGTGTTTATCGATGGAAAATTTCATGCTTTTTGTTTTAAAAAATTCAAAATAGATTGTTCAATATCGAGAAGCAAATTCTCTTGAGCAGCAGGAACAAAGGTTTTCCCTGTGATCGTTTCATAAAGTTCCTGATAACGATGGGTCACCAATTCAATAAATTCTTGGGGCATTTCAGGAATGGTCTGACCATCTTTCCCCATGAAATCATGATCAATCAGCCACTGACGAACAAACTCCTTGGAGAGTTGACGTTGTGGTTCGCCTTTGATTTGGCGTTCATGGTATCCATCCAAATAAAAATACCGAGAAGAATCAGGGGTATGAATCTCATCAATCACCATAATTTCGCCCTGTTTTGATTGACCGAATTCATATTTGGTATCAACCAAGATCAGACCTCTAGTTTTGGCATATTGAGTACAATAATCAAACAATTGCAAGGAATACTTTTCCAAGATGGCGTAATCTTCTTCAGAAACGATACCTTGACGAATAATTTCTTCCTTGGAGATGTCCTCGTCGTGGCCTTCGGCCGCTTTGGTCGTTGGCGTAATAATGGGATGAGGAAGTGGATCATTTTCTTTCAATCCTTCAGGTAAATCAACCCCGCAAATAGTTCGAATTCCTTGATGATATAAACGAGCAGCATGTCCAGCCAAATAACCGCGTACCACCATTTCAACTTTGAATGCCTCCGCTTTATGACCAATCGTAACGTTGGGATGCGGTTGAGATATCAACCAATTGGGAACCAAATGTTGGGTTGCTTGAAGAAAAAATGATGCTGTTTCACTCAAAATTTGTCCTTTCATTGGAATGGGTTCGGGCAAAACACAATCGAATGCCGAAATGCGGTCAGAGGCTACCATCACCAATAAATCATCGCCGATGCCGTACACATCGCGCACTTTACCTCGGTAAAAAAACGACTGATTGGGAAACGAAAATTGGGTATTAAAAATGGGCATGGTACAAAGTTAAGAAGAAGGATTGGCTTCTGAGGATTGTTCGGTATGGGTTTCGTATGCTTTGATGATCTTTTTCACGAGTTTATGACGCACAACATCTTCCGCTTTGAGGTAAATAAAAGGAATATCTTCGACTCCATCCAGCACCCGAATGGCTTGCTTCAATCCAGATCGTTGCTTAGATGGCAGATCGATTTGGGTTAAATCACCGGTAATGACAAACTTTGCGGAAGGCCCTAATCGAGTTAGGAACATTTTCATTTGCATTTCAGTGGTATTCTGAGCCTCATCTAAGATAACAAAGGCGTGATCCAATGTTCGTCCACGCATGAATGCTAAAGGAGCAATTTCGATGATCCCCATTTCGAGATATTTACTCAACTTAATGGGAGGAATCATATCCTCTAAGGCATCGTAAAGTGGACGCAAGTACGGATCAATTTTTTCTTTTAAATCGCCGGGAAGGAATCCTAAGTTTTCTCCTGCCTCCACTGCCGGACGCGTTAAAACAATTTTTTTGACTTCTTTTTCCCGCAGCGCACGAACTGCCATGGCCACAGCCGTATACGTTTTTCCCGATCCTGCTGGACCGATAGCAAAAACAACGTCGTTTTGCATGACGGCTTCAACTAAAAGTTTTTGGTTGGCCGTTCGAGCCTTGATGGTTTTTCCTTGTGGACC
>JAIYBD010000201.1 GCA_027488715.1 Bacteroidota bacterium
CACCCGGGTAGGGTTGGAGCGGGAAACGAGACTCGAACTCGCGACCCCAACCTTGGCAAGGTTGTGCTCTACCAACTGAGCTATTCCCGCTGATGATTTTGTGTTACTCAAAGAACCGATTGGGATTGCAAAGGTACGACCATTTTCTAATTCCGCAAGTACTAGTCCAAACTTTTTCTAAAAAACTTCCCTTTTTTTTTTCATCCCCTCCCAACCCCTCTTCTAAGTGTCTCAAAAATGGTACATTACTAAAAAAGACTCATGTGTCTTTTTTTTAAAAAAAATTCTTCTTCCATCGAATAAACTGCTCCATGGCCCGCCTACGGTGACTCAACGCATCCTTTTCCTCGTTTGAAATCTCAGCAAAAGTTCGATCGAATCCATTCGGAATGAATAATGGATCATATCCAAACCCACTCGATCCAACCACCTCCGTCGCAATCCTGCCATCAACCCGTCCTTCAAACAACATTTCCTTCCCCTCATGAACCGCACATAAAACCACCGAAAAATGAGCCCAACGATCCTCAACTCCTTCCAAATCCTTCCCTAGTTTTTTATTATTCATCTCATCGGTCACCCCAACGCCAGCGTATCGCGCACTTCGAACACCTGGGGCCCCATTTAGAGAATCTACAAATAAACCGGAATCATCCGATAATACCGGAAGACCAACCTTCTTAAATACCGCCCAACTTTTTATCCGCGCATTTTCGGCCAAGGTCGATCCCGATTCCTCTACTTCTTCCAAGAATTGAACATCGTCCAAACTCAACCATGCAATTCCTCCACCCAATTCATCAGCCAATCGCTGAAATTCGTTCACTTTCCCTTTGTTCCGAGTTGCTAAAACCCACTTCATTTTTTCTTTAGTTCAAAGTATTCTTGCATCAACTTCCACAAAATCGTTTTATTCGGGACGTCATTCCACAAGGTTTCAATGGCCGGACTTTCAATTCCCCTCCCCCATTTTCCCTCTTGATTGTACTGAGGCATGGACTGCTCATTCAAGCCAAAACTCAACCATCGCTGTGGAATCCATTCCATCTTCCATGATTCAATTTCTTCCATCTGATGAAACTCATGGTATTTCATTTGTGAACCCGGAATTTCTGTTGCTCGAATCATCTTTCGAAGAAACTCCCTTTGCTCGTTGGGTACCGTTCCCCCATCCTTCAGAAAAACCAAAATTACCAAATAAATGGGCTGAGGTTCTTTCAACTCAACAGGCGCCTTTTCCTCTTTCTTTCCTTGAACTTCGGTCCCCATGGAATCCAAGGGTTTCTGAACTTCATCATCAACTTCTTCCTTCGCATGATGAATCTGATGATCCTTGCTTTCCTGTTCAAATTGAAACAAAAGCTCACCTTCCATCAAAGCCAAAACCGTTTCCGGTTGTTTCGCCAACTCGTTTAAATCCATATTCACTCCAACAAATGTATTCAACAAAAAGGAAATGGAATATCTTTGCGAAAATTTTATCGCATTGAAACCTACCATTCACCCCATTGAGAAATCACGTCTAAGCACAGTCGATTTTAATAACCTTCCATTCGGAAAAGTTTTTTCCGATCACATGTTGGTCGCTGATTACGAAGATGGGCAATGGAAAAGCGTACGCATTGTACCTTACGGACCTATTGAATTGATGCCGGCCATTTCGGCCCTTCATTATGGTCAAGCCATTTTTGAAGGTATGAAAGCCTACAAAAATTCAGATGGCGAAATTTTTCTTTTCCGTCCTCAAGAAAATTTCAAACGCTACAATTTATCCTCCGACCGGATGTGCATGCCGGCCGTACCCAAAGAAATTTTTATCGATGGATTGAAGGAACTTCTTAAAGTTGACTCGGACTGGATCCCCAATTTGGAAAACACGTCCTTGTACATTCGTCCATTCGGTTTTGCCACCGATGATTACGTTGGTATTCGTCCTTCCGATTCCTACAAATTTATCATTTTCACTTGTCCGGTTGGGCCCTATTACAACCAACCTTTGCACGTGAAAATGAGTGAAGATTTCACTCGTGCTTTTCCCAATGGCACTGGGGAAGCAAAGTGTGCGGGCAATTACGCTGCAGCCATGCTTCCTCAAAAACTGGCCAAAGAACAAGGATTCGACCAATTGATTTGGTTGGATGGAAAAACCATGTCAAAAATTGAGGAATCTGGCACCATGAATTTGTTTTTTGTGATCGATGGCACCTTAATTACTCCCCAAACAACGGGCACCATTTTGCACGGTGTTACCCGAGATAGCGTCATTCAATTGGCCAAACACCACGGATGGAAAGTGGAAGTTCGTGATATTTACGCTCAGGAAATTGTTGATGCTCATTTTGCAGGATTATTGGAAGAAGCCTTTGGCGCTGGTACTGCAGCCACCATTGCACCCATCCAATCGATTTCTTACCAAGGTAAACGAATGGAACTTCCATTGGTGGATGATGCCAAAGTTGCGCCTAGGTTGTTCAGCATGATGAACGATTTAAAATTGGGACTTGCTCCAGATCCCTTTGGTTGGTTGGAGAAAATTTAATTCAACAACGGAAGCGAAATCCGAAAGGTACTCCCCTTCCCTATTTCCGATTGTTTTACAAATACCTTTCCACTGTGGTAATTTTCCACAATGCGCTTAACTAACGACAATCCTAGTCCCCAACCCCGTTTTTTACTGGTAACGCCCGGATTGAAAATGGATTTCAGTTGACCTGGAGGAATTCCTTTTCCGGTATCTACAATATCCAAGTAAACCCGACGGGGCGTTTCTTGCAGATGAAAGGTAATAGTGCCGTGAGCTTCCATAGCGTCTACAGCATTTTTTACGATATTTTCGATTACCCAATGAAACAAAGGCGGATTAATTCTCGCCCAAACTTCAGATTGCGGGACATCGACCTCAAAAATCACCTTGCTCGAAACCCGCAATTTGAGGTAATCCAACGCCTCATCCAACACCCGTTTCAAATCGTGGGCTTCCAATTGAGGCGTGCTCCCAATTTTTGAAAAACGATCGGTAATCAGCTCCAAGCGCTGAATATCCTTCTTCACCTCATTCAACGTATCAATCGTTGTTTCACTGGCATCAATTCTCAATACTTCCAACCAAGCCATCAACGAAGAAATGGGCGTTCCCAATTGATGGGCCGTTTCTTTGGCCATACCCACCCACAAGAAATCCTGTTCATACTTTCTCGAAGCCATGAAAGCATAATAAGCAATCCACAGAAAAATGGCAATTACCGCCAATTGTAGAAATGGAAAAACCTCAATGGCCTTCAGCAAGGTACTGTTATCGTAATAAATGTAATTATAGGTGTTTCTGCCAGAAACAATTTGAATGGGTTCGTGAACGGCCGACATTCGCCCCATGATTCTGAGCGCTTTGGACGTATCAATTTGTTGAGTATTGGCATTAAGAATTTTGGAAGAATCAATGTGAATGAAATCGATGGGCATTTTGGCCTGGTCGGTGAGGATGGCCGGGATATTCTGATTCGAACGAATCACTTCAAAAGCCAGATTTACGTTCCCATCACCTGCCGAAGCGGTAATGTCGCGGTAAGCCAATGCCCATAATTTGATGTGGTTTCGTTCTTGCTCTTCCAAATCGGCTATGAATCGATTGGTGTAAATCACCGAAGAAACGGCAATCCCTACCGCAGCTGCAAAAAACAACCACTTCCAACGTCCTCCACGGAGGTAAATCGACCGCCACTTTGCCATCTTATTGAATCACCATCTTTTTTACGGAAACCCCTCCTTTGAACTTTCTTTCCAACAAATACACGCCTTTGGGGAGATGTTCTAAAGAGAATGTTTGTGTTGATGAAGTCATGGATAAACGTTGATTGATCCTTCCTTGAAGGTCAATGATAGAAAACTGATCGTTTTCTTCAGCTTGAATGTGTATGTTTCCGGAAGACGGGTTGGGATAAAAACTCCAATTCGAAGTGGGAACATCAGCCGAAGATGCAATGACTTGTCGATCTAAAACGATATCATCGACATACAAATTCCCCATTTGCTGGCTTTTGTTCTCGAACATCATGTACACGTTACTCTTGCCAGCCAAAACCGAAATGTTGATGGTGGTATCGCGCCAGTGATGAGCGGAATCCGGACGAAAGTTCCCGCC
>JAIYBD010000046.1 GCA_027488715.1 Bacteroidota bacterium
CCGGTGATTTACCTTTCCGAAACAGGCCGTTTGAAAAGTGCCTCCCAAGGGAATTGGAACCAAGGAAAAGCCTCCATTTCTGTTTCTTTAAAGAAAAATTCTGTTCCCACCCAAAACGTTATTGCTTACCTCAATAACAACGCTCCGTTTACTATTGTGCTTGGAGCCCATTACGATCACTTGGGGCACGGCGAAATGGGCGGATCGCTTTACCGAGGCCCCAAAGCCATCCATTATGGAGCCGATGATAATGCCTCGGGAACAGCTGCTCTGATTGAATTGGCTAGAATCTTAAAAAACAAATCGAATTTCAATCAGTACAACGTCGTATTTGCCGCCTTTTCAGGGGAAGAGTTGGGGTTGTTAGGATCGAAAAAATATGTAGATTCTCCCCTGTTCGTCGATTTGAAACAAATCTCCTACATGATCAACATGGATATGATCGGTCGACTCCATGAAAACCAATTAACCATTTCTGGATTTGGAACTTCACCTCAATGGATGCAATGGGTAGATACCACATTTGGAGGTTTAAAATGCAAATTGGAGTACTCTGGTGTTGGTCCCAGCGATCATACTTCATTCTATTTAAAAGATATTCCTGTTTTAGCCTTTTTCACCAACGCCCATGCTGATTATCATAAACCGACGGATGTGGCTGAAAAAATTAATTACCCCGGAGAAGTAACCATCATTCAAGACATTTTGAATACCATCGAGAAAAGCCATGGCAAGGCCGGATTTACCAAAACCAAAGATCAAACGAACCGCACTGGGGCTCGATTTTCGGTATCTCTTGGAATTATTCCCGACTATGCTTTCGAGGGACCTGGAGTAAAGGTTGATGGCGTGAGTGATGGCAAGGCCGGTCAAAAAGCGGGAATTAAAACCGGAGATATTATTTTGAATCTTGGCCAACAATCGGTTACAGACATTCAGGTTTACATGAAAATTTTATCTGGTTTGAAGAAAGGAGATTCTACGGAGGTGGAGGTTTTGCGGGGTAAAGAAATGGTGAAGCTATCTGTTCAATTTTGATGCATTTTTTATTGATAGAAACCAGCCATTCCAAGGGCAGCATCAGTCTGTTTGAGGATTCGGTTTGTTTGGAAGAAGTATTTTTGGAGGGTGATTTCAAACATGCCGAACAGCTCGCGGTAAGCGTTCAGGAGTTGTTGGATCGGCATGAGTTGAATGCGCAAAAAATCGCTGCAGTTGGCATTTCCGATGGCCCAGGTTCGTATACCGGATTGCGGATTGGCGCCTCCTGGGCCAAAGGATTTTGTCTCCCCTACGCTACCCCACTCATTGCTTGTTCGGAAACCAAAGCCTTGCGGGCAGCAACGCAACAACAAGAAACGGTATTGAGCATTATTGATGCCCGTCGTTTGGAGGTTTTTGGGGAATTTATCGAGCAGGATGGATCTTCATCGGGAACCCAAGCTTGGATTCTAAACGATGATTTGGTGAATCAATGGAAACAACGAAATCCACTTCTTGCTGGAGACGGGGTTGATAAACTGAAAGAGCATTTTCCCTTTTCATGGAAAGACTCTCTCACTCGATTTGCTGATTCCCGTTATTTATTCCCTGAATTTTTAGAAAAATGGAATTCAAAACAGTTTGAAAATATTTTCAGCTACGAGCCCAATTACGTAAAACCCGTTTTTTTGGTTCCAAGCAAAAAATAAAAGAGCGGGCTTCGGCCCGCTCTTTTATTCGTTATCGTTGAATGACCCATTTCATCACCTTCCATTCCGAGGGTGTGGCAATTCGCAATTGATACATTCCGGATGGAATGTTGGAAACATCCAAAACTTCTTGCTCATTAGTCATTCGCTTTCGGCAAACAATTCTTCCTTGAGCATCGAGTAAATCAATCCAAATATCTTGATTTGATGCCATTTGCGGCAAATGAAGGAATATTTGTGAATGTGCAGGATTCGGGTAAGCTTGGAAAGAGTTCGAAATACTATTAGCGCCCAAAGAACCATTCACTCCAATGCAAGTGGTATCGTTACGACGATTTACATCGTTGCCCAATTTGGTATAAGCACACATTTGGTAAGCCCCATTATTTAGATTTACCTGCGTATTGAATTGATATACAACGGAATCACCTGGAAGAATAATTCCCGCAAAAGATTCGGTAATGATAGAATCGGGCGTTGGAGAACCTGGACCATTCAACGTTGTGCGTAGAGTTACGTCGAAGGTATTCACCACCGCAGTACCGTAGTTTTTCAACAAAAGTCGTGGAGCAACACGAGATACGGTACTTCCGTTGGAAGGCGATAAAAATCGACTAACACCGACATCTAAAATGGAGTTATTCGCTCTTTTCAGCATCAATTGAATATCATCCAACGCTACTTCACAATTGAACCCACTTCCTCGTGTGGAAATAAATCGCACTTGAATGCTTTGATTTCTAAACTGCGATAAATCAACCATAGAATCGGCCCAAGGGTCTGTGGCTGCTTGTTGTTGCTGCCCTGGGATGAGGAGTAAGGTTGTCCAGTTATTCGAGGTAAGGGGTTTGGCTTGCACGGTCAACTGAAAAATATTAGCTCCGTACATGTGAAACCAAAAGGAAAGACGGGCAGTATCCCATCCTGCAAGATTGATGCATGGGCTTGTAAAAAATGCTGTGTCGCCTGCCGATCCCGAAATGGAATACGTGTACAAATACTTTCCTTGGTTTGTTCCGGTTGTTTTATCAACCGTAGGTCCTGACGTTGAGAATAAGGTATTACCGTTTCCGATTTGCCAACCGAATCCATTGGTAGCTTGGCTAGTCCATCCTTTTTCAATTTGAATGGGAGCCAAGCTATTTTCAAACGTCAAGGAGTCGGGTTGAGAGACCATGAAATTATTAACCGTAGCAAAAATGGTATCATTAGACCTCTGACCGTCGTTTGAAAGTCCGGTGAACAACTCGAAATTATAGGTTCCATTCAAGGAAACATTCACTGGAACGGAAAACGTGTAACGCAGTGAATCACCGCGGTTGATGATGGCACGAATGGTATCGGTGACCCGGGTACCTGAAGGCAACAAGCGGTAACTCACCGGAAAATTAGTTTGCGGAGCAGAACCCAAATTCATGATCAATATTCGAACAGAATCCAATCCCATGGCACAACTATTCCGAGTTACGGGGGAGGTCATGGCCAACA
Source organism: Bacteroidota bacterium (assembly GCA_027488715.1). GTDB lineage: Bacteria > Bacteroidota > Bacteroidia > UBA7662 > CANHCV01 > CANHCV01. Next base: position 3,180 of record JAIYBD010000046.1, read on the forward strand.
AGGAAACATCGTTGGCTGGATTATCGAAAATGGAGAAATCATCAATTCCCATATCTCCCTGAATTCCAGGAGATTTCAACATAAGAAAGCGAATTTTTGTCGCTGCATTATTCCCTTTGTTAAAATTAACTCGACGATAGGCCCACGGATCGGTTTCAGCCGATTGTTGTTGTCCACTTAAACTGTCGATGGTTACCCAATTTCCCTGATCGAGGAATTGAACATAACAGGTAGCCATGGAAACTCCAAAACGGTGATACCAGAATCCGATGGATGGGTTTTGCAACGATGAAAGGGTAAAGCAAGGAGTTTCAATGATGGCGGAGTCTCGCGTATTTCCATAACTAGCTTCTGTATAGATGTATTTTCCCGCCGATGTACCGAGCGTGTGATCTACCGTTGGGCCTGTATTGGAAGAGCCTGTAGAACCAGAAAAGAGGTACCAACCCCAAATTCCATTTCCGCTGGGGGTGGCTTTCCAACCCGATGGCAAGGTTCCAGTTGAGGATCCAAATCCGGAAGTACCTGACTCAAAATCCATGGTGTAAGGAAAAGTATTGACAAAAGCGTTGGTTACGGAGAAACGAAGGGTATCATTTCCTCGAATGTTGTCGATGGAATCTTGGGTAAAAAATGTAAAGAAATAAACGCCATTGGCCGACAGATTTGCACGGGTATTGAAGAGAACATGGAGGGTATCACCAGGGAATAAGGTATCGGTTACGGTTTGGCGAACGGTTGGATTTCCAACTAAGGTATAGCCTACCTGAAAGTTGGTTGCAGGGCCAGTTCCATAATTTTTCACGACCATGGAAACCAATTCGTTGGAGGAAAACTGTGTACAATTTGCTCCACTGGAAGGCGTTAATACACCAAACGCTTCTAAATCAACCGATGGTGAATTGTATAATTCAATATCGTCTATGGCCATGAATTGATTAGAAGAAAAACCAACTTTTTGAGCGCGGAATCGCAAGCGAACGGAGCTCCCAGCAAACGCATTCAAATTCACAATTCTACGTAACCAAGGATCGTTCTTCGCTGTTTGCTGCTGTCCAATAACAGAATCCAAGATGATCCATTGATTGTTGGAAAAGGCTTCCAAATAAAGATTACCCATCCCTACCCCAAACATGTGAGTCCAGTAACTGAATCTAGGCGCTGTAAGCGATTGTAAATCAAAACAAGGTCCGAGGAAAATAGCATCCGGTCCTGAACCAAAACCATAGGTCATTAAAAATCCACCTTGACCTGCTACCCCAGTGGTTTTATCAACTCCTGGTCCTGATGAATTCGTGTAATTGTTGTTGAAGTTGAACCATCTCCAAACCGTGTTATTGTCGGGCAAAACATACCAATCACGCACCGAAGAACGTTGCGTTGGACCTGAGCTTACGTTGGGGAAATTTTGAACGTACGGATAGGAGGAAATAATGGTGTTAATATAAACCCGAGAAGATGAGTCATTGAAATTGAAATTATCACCCACAACTTGGGAAGAAACAAGTACCGTATGTGCTCCTGGCGCTGATAAATTTGCTCTTAACGATGCAAAAGTGTATGAATATGACGTGGCAGGATTGAAGGTTTGATTTAAGGTATCTTTTCCCACCAAAATACCATCAACGAATAATGATAGTACAACGGAATTGATGGAAGTTGTTCCTTGATTCCTCATGGTAATTTTAACCGTTTCAGCGGAAGAAAAACCACAGCTTCCCGTTCCTAAAAATGGGGTATCGATGGAGAGAACTGCAAAGTCGGTTGGAGAAATGTTGAACTCATACGCTCCGATATCAGGAGTAGATGCGCTTCGAGCCAATCCATTGAAATCCAATCCAACGGTGGTTGGTGTTCCTAAATTATCGAACAAACGATTGGATGGAACAGGCAAATTCAAGCTAACCAAATTAGGATTGATCGTTACTGAACCCATATCTTGGGCATTGACGTTTTGCCACGATGCCAAGGTAGTGAAATTCGTTGTTCCAATACGAGCAATTTGATTGGATCCGGTGCCGCAATAAAAGTTATTGTTGCTTGCTGAATACACCATGCTGTAATTGGTATCGGAAAAATTGATGGCTCGATAGGTATTCCCCATCGTAATACCAGGTCGAGATTGAACAACGATATTATTATTGATCAATTCCAAACCGTTCAAAGAAGTTTGCGTAAGAAAGGTGGCATTGAACGGTCGAAAAATGTAGAATGCTCCAACGTTGTCGTTAAAGGTTGTTGAACTACCCGAAAGAGCATAAATGGTATTGTGTACAAATCGAGCATAATCAGCGACTGTATCAAACGTTCCTGTTGCATCTTGGCGAGGATATAAATAGATGACCGTGGGATTGCTACCTGTATTGAAATTTCCACCAATAATATTATTTTCAAAAACATTGGGTTGTGCGGCATTCCCATCAAAGCTATTCAAATAAATGGCCGTTTGTCCTTGCTCCCCGCCTATTCTATTATTGCTGAAGTTGATTTCACGACAGTAGTTAAAGTAAACTCCATAACTTCCAGTAGTTAGCCCAGTAAAGTTGTCGATGAAGTTGTTATTCAGAAATTGAGAACTCCGCATATAATACAAGTAAGCACCATAAAAGCTAGTATTTTTAATGGTGTTTCCTTCAATTCTATTCAAAGAATCACGATTAGAGATACTACTTCCAAACCAATAAATTCCATAATATCCATTTTCAATCACATTATTCAACAATGCCACTTCAGAACTTCGCTCAATGGAAAGAGCACGAGCATTGGAATTGCTTGGATTAAAAACAGATTTGATGTTGCAGCCTTCTACCGTAATGGAATCAGAATTGATGATGTACAAAGGATGTTCTGTGTTTGAAAACGTTGTTCCTGTACGCTGAATGGTAAGATTTTTCAAAAAAACATTGGAGGCATTTTCAATTCGGAAAACAGAGCCTGTAGGATTGGAGATGGTCACATCGCTCGCGATTCCAGAGCCTGATTCGAAGGTAATGGAAAAAGGACCGAGTCCGCGAATCGGACCGCGAAGGGTGTAATTTCCCAAATAAGTGCCCGGATCAATGGAGAAGGTAACATTTCCCGAAATTCCACTGCATCCAAGAGCTGTAAAAACATCATTTAAATTAGCAAAATCGGTATTGCCGGTACCTACGGTATAAGTTCCAGCGGGCAAACTTAGGCAAATTGGAATTCGAATGGTATCATTCCCAGGGCTAATATCGGGCATGCTTCCGTTCGCATTGGTGGCCCAAACTTTTAGAATATGAAATCCTGTATTGGGAAGAACCAAATTTGGAGCAAACGTAAAGGTATCGAGACGACCCGTGGACAAGGATCCAGACCAAGCATGAGTTTGAACACTACCATTATCCAACTGGTACCCCAAACTTGCAGAAGTTAACGTATTGGTACCTCCCGATCGAAAAACCAACGTAACAGGAACCGAAGCTCCTCCAACAAATGGGGAAACCGGAGAAATGAGTCCGGCAACACCTACATCGGTTCCAGTAGCGGAATGATAACTCACTCCTCCGCAGAACTGACGAGGAGAATTAAAAGGATTTGGAATACTTCCACCATAACCAGTATTGGGTCCGGAGGTAATTTTAATATCGTTGTTTAGGAAAGTATCGGAAAGCGATGCGTTGTAGGTGGTGTAAACAGAATTACCTGTTGATCCTGCTGCAACACCTACATAGAAACCATATTCCGCTCCAGCAGGAATGATGAGACCCGCTGTAATGGGAATACCACTTTGCTGTAAATTTCCGGTTAAGCCCGTATTTAAAATTTGGGTTGTTCCGGATTGGAGTAATGTCCAGTTCGGAGAAGAAATATTGGGTGGTCCACTCACCCGATTGGTAGAATACCAAACTTGAACATTGGTATTTGTTCCAACCGTCCCGTAAAATGGATTCCAAACGGTATCGAGAATGATACTCGTATTGGACCTCAGGTTGAAGGTAATCCCAGCAGCCCCATTTCCACCGGTAGAATTGGTGAATAAACGTTGGGCATTAACCCCTATGGTTAAAAAAGCGAAAATCAAAAAGGTAAGATTCTTCATGTTTTTTCATTTGGTTGAACTTCCAAAATAAAAAGAAAAGTTTAAATTCCAAGGGGTTAGGAATTTTGATGATTGCTTTTAGGAGTAAATTTCACGTAATTCTCTTTTCAGAATTTCCATAATGTTCCAAAAATTAAAAAAAAATCTGATAAGCTTTGGAACACTGAAAAATGAAAAATCCTTTGTTTTTTTATTTTAATTGCAGTTGGAAACGATTGAAACGGCTCCATGACCTAACTTTACCAATGGGGAGGGGCGGGACGTAGTCCTAAAGTTTTTTTTTAAAAAAAATTGAAAAATCCTTTCAACAATTTTCCTCTCAAAAACTCTATCCCCTTAAAAATTTTCAGTTCCTTTTCGCGCTTCATGGCCATGGCTTTATCGTCAAAATGCTCCTGATAAAAACATCGCCATGGTCGACAACGACTGGTAAATCAACGACCAAAACTCGTTATGCGAGGCCATTCTTATTTTCAAGTTTGTCGTAAATCCAACATAAAGTCGGTCGCAACGATCTGAAAACAAACCATAAACCGTAAACATCTCTAAAAA
>JAIYBD010000270.1 GCA_027488715.1 Bacteroidota bacterium
CCTCCTACGCGTACCACGGGAGCATTCGCCACCGTATCAAAGATGGCTGGGTTTATGTGAACGACGAATATTTGGGAGCCTTTGAATTGCCAGTCAAAGTTCCTATTCTCTCCGAAGGCCCTACCAAAATCGTTGTTTCGCCTGGAATTTTGAGTAACGGAATCGCAGGAACACGCTCCATTTTTCCAGGTTACCGCCCCTTTGCTAAAACCATTTCATTATCTCCTTTAAAAACGGATACCCTTAACTTAAAAACATTTTATAATTCTTACCTCAAATTCGTGATTCTTGAAGATTTTGAATTAAGTAATTCTTTCGAGAATCTATTCAATGCCGATACAACATTTTATTTAGACACCATCAATCCTTATGAAGGGCGCAGGTCATTGGCATGGACCATAAAAGATTCTTTTCCAACTGTGAATTTTAGGAATAAAACTGATCTAACAATTGAAGGCGGAGGGAGACCTGCATTTATGGAATTGGATTACCGTTGCAATAATCCTTTTACTATTTTTCTTGACGTTTACAGCAGCGGTGGTTTGGTGCAATATCCATTTTTCGTCGTTAATCCTAAAGAAACGTGGAATAAGCTGTACATTAATCTAACACCTGCCATCGCAGAATTACCACAAAATTCAAAAATTCGGATCCGGTTCTATTCCCTTTATCAAGGAAACTCATCAAAAAAAGGCTGGGGTGAAATTGATAATGTAAAAGTATTCTATACCGATAATTGATATCATGAAGAAACGGATAGATACCATTGCCTTTGCACTATTAGACCTCATTTCTGTGGTTGCTGGCTGGATTCTATTCAATCTTTACCGTAAGTCGTTTTTCCCTGTTGAGGATCTAGAAATCCTCCCTTTAAATTCCATTGATTTTTTCGAAAAATCTGCCATCATTGTCACCTTTTGGATGATTTTATTTCTTTTAGGTGGATCTTATCGAGATGTTTACCGCAAAAGTAGATTAACGGAAGTTGGCAAAACCTTGGTTCAAACATTCATTGGAAGCATGTTTATCTTTTTTTTTTTTTTTTTCAATGATCCTGTTGATCATTATCAAACGTTTTATCTGTATTTCTTCGGGTTATTAATCATTCAATTTTTATTAACGGCCATTTTGCGCTCCATCTTTTTAACGCGTATTTTTCGTCGCTTGCGAAGTGGGAAATTGTATTTCAAAACCTTGTTGATCGGCGGCGGGAAAAGAGCCAAAAACCTCATTCGCGAGATGGAAGGCCCTAAAGGCATGCCGGGGTACCGATTTGTTGGATTCATCGATCCGAAACTAAATGGTGCACCCATCATCCAAGATCAAGTACCCTTGGTGGGTGAAGGTATTGATGCCATTGCCAAAGCTATTCGAGAATTTGAACCTGAAGAAGTTTTTATTGCTTTGGAAAAAACTGAACATGAAAAGTTCCGCGAAATCATTCAAATCCTAAAAAACCACCGGGTTATCATTCGAATTGTTCCTGATATGTACGACATCATGCTCGGATTGGTTAAAATGCAACAAATTTTTGGAGCCATTCTCATCGAGGCATCTCCCGAATTATTCCCTGCCTGGCAAGCTCCCATCAAACGAATCTTAGATATTCTGGTCTCCTTCTTTGCTATTTTAATCCTTTCACCCGTTTACCTCTATGTGGCCCTAAGAGTTAAAATGTCTTCCGAAGGTTCCATCCTATTCAAACAAGAACGCATTGGATTACATGGAAAACCTTTTTTCATTTGGAAATTCCGCTCCATGGTTGAAAATGCAGAGCGTTTGGGTCCAGCACTTTCCTCAACGGCCGACCAGCGCATCACGCCTTGGGGGAAAACCATGCGCAAGTATCGCCTGGATGAATTACCCCAATTCTTCAATGTACTAAAAGGAGAAATGGCATTGGTGGGGTACCGTCCCGAACGAAAATTTTACATCGATCAAATCGTTCAAAAAGCTCCACATTACCAACAGTTGATGCATGTAAAACCAGGTATTACTTCATGGGGAATGGTTAAATATGGATATGCTTCCAATGTGGATGAAATGGTAGATCGATTGAAGTTTGACTTGCTCTACATTGAAAACATGTCCTTGTTAGTCGATTTCAAAATTTTAATTTATACCAGTTTAATCATCGTAAGAGGTCGAGGAATATAATATGCTCAAATTTGAAAAGTATGAATTACCCAATGGTTTACGAGTAATTCTTCACCAAGATCCTTCCACGCCCCTGGCAACCGTCAATATTTTAGTGGGCGTTGGGGCGCGGGATGAAAATCCAGATCACACCGGGTTTGCCCATTTGTTTGAACACCTAATGTTTGGAGGAACACCCCTCATTCCCGAGTACGATTCCTTTGCACAGTCGATTGGTGCAGAAAACAATGCATTCACTTCGAACGACTTTACCAATTATTACATCACCGTTCCTGCTCAAAATCTCGAAGCAGCCCTCTATCTCGAAGCTGATCGAATGAGAGAAATTGAACTTTCCGAAAGATCATTGGAAGTGCAGCGAAAAGTTGTAATTGAAGAATTCAAACAACGATATCTCAATCAGCCCTATGGCGATGCATGGCTGGAATTACGTCCTCTCGCCTACTCCAATCACCCTTACCGTTGGGCTACCATTGGAAAAGAAATTGAACACATTGAAAAATCAAAACTTTCCGATGTGAAACACTTTTTCGAGACGTTTTATGTTCCGCAAAACTCCATTCTTTCCATTTCTGGAAATATCGATATTGCCCAAACCAAAGAATGGATTGAGATCTATTTTAACTTTTCCAAAGAGGGCAACCGCAATCCAAAATCCTATGAGCAGGATTTTCCTTCACGTACCGGACAACGTAAAAATTTGGAAAGGAATGTTCCGCAAAATGCATTTTATTGGGCCTTTCCCATTGTTGCACGACATCACCCCGATTATTATGCAACCGATTTGATCAGTGATATTTTAGGAAGGGGAAAATCTTCAAGGCTAAAAGAAAACTGGCTAAAAAATACACCGCTTTTCTCCCAAATCAATGCCTATGTAACGGGGGATGAAGATCCGGGATTAATGGTCATCCAAGGAAATTTATTGCCTCATATTTCTTGGGAAGAAGCAGAACATGCCATTTGGAGTGATCTAAATCAACTTATTCAAGAACCCATATCGGACTATGCTTTGGAAAAAATCAAAAACCAATACCAAACCTCTCAAG
>JAIYBD010000274.1 GCA_027488715.1 Bacteroidota bacterium
ACCACGGCCTCCCCTAAAGATGCATCGGGAATGGATGAAATCACGATTGTTTGGGGAGAACAGCCCTGTTTTTGTAAGATGGATTGAATGGACTGCTCGAGGGCTACCGGAGAAATTTTTACTCCTCCGGAATTGATTTGATCGTCGAACCTACCCAAAAACTTGATGAATTTTGATTTCACCTCCACCAAATCACGGGTGGTAAACCATTTATTTTCGGTTACGGTGCCTCGAATTTGCAAGCACCCCTCCTCGTTGATTCGGGCTTCGATGCCCGGTAACAATTCGAATCCTTTAGCCAGGTTGGGGATGGATTGCAATGCGATGTGGGACGACGTTTCCGTCATACCGAAACCCATCCAAAATTTGTTGGCGGGTAGTTGGGTAAACATTTCATGTTGACTTTCGGTGAGGCCTGCACCACCCAATAAAATATGCTGGAACGATGAAGTCCACGTTTCGCCCAAATCCTGGGTTAGTTTTTCAACTTGAAGCGGCGCCATGGAAACGAAGTGATAGGATTTATTCAAAGGGAATAACTCTGTTAGATGTTGGGGGGCAACCGCATCGAGGTGAAGGCCACCCTCCATGGCCCTTACCAGCATCATGGCGCCGCCAATGTATTGAGGATTCAGGCACAACAATGCCCGACTTCCGGCTTCCATTTTAAAGAACGACAACGTTTGTCGGGCAGAAGCCCGCATCACATCCTTCGAAAGTTCAATGCGTTTTGGATCACCGGTGGTTCCCGAAGTGAAAAATTCCATGGTTGGAGCATCGGAATACCATCTGTTTAAAAATTGGTACAACGCCACTTCCCAACTTTCATCCGAGGAAGGGGTGGCTTTGGCAGCGACTTCCGGTGAAAGCAATCGGCTGTTTAAAAAAATTGGTGGAAATAATTTCCAACTCCCGAATCCATGCATCGTACAAAGTTCGCTGATTTTAAGCGTTATCGAGTAACAATGTAAAATCGCTTTCGGTTTTTCAACCTTTACCAATTCCGAAGCCCAAGCAAATTTTGTAACTTTGCAGAACTAAAGGATTGTGCGTTCATGAAAGTATCTCTGAATTGGTTGTTGGATTACGTTGGCGAGTCGTTGACTGCCGAAAAAGTTGCTGAAATTCTTACCCAAACTGGGTTAGAAGTGGAACATATTGAGCACGTTGGACCTCGTTTGGATGGGCTTGTGGTGGGAGAGGTAAAATCAAAAACCAAGCATCCCAATGCCGATAAATTATCGTGCACCAAAGTTGATATTGGAACCGGTGAATTGTTGGATATCGTTTGTGGAGCTCCTAATGTAGCCGAAGGTCAAAAGGTGATTGTTGCTCCCGTTGGATGCATCATTCACCCCAGCAAAGGCGATCCCTTCGAAATAAAAAAAGCAAAAATCCGCGGAGAAGCCTCTGAAGGAATGTTATGTGCCGATGATGAAGTGGGTTTGGGCGATAGCCACGACGGCATTCGCGTTTTACCTTCCGAAACGGCCATTGGAATTCCTGTTTCTGAAGCTTTGGGAGCCGTTTCCGACGCCATTTTGGAAGTAGCCATTACACCCAACCGTACCGATGCCATTTCACACATCGGCGTGGCTCGCGATGTGTGTGCCTATCTACGGAAACCCATGGTTTTTCCAGAATATCCCGGAAAATTCCCCAATACCGACACCCATTCCATTGTTGTGGAATTGGACGAACAGGGTTTATGCCCTAATTATTTTGGTTTGGTGGTGAAAAATGTAAAAGTGTCCGAGTCTCCGCTTTGGTTGCAAAATCGTTTGAATGCCGTTGGGATCCGTCCGATCAACAACATCGTGGATGCGACCAATTACGTGATGTTGGAAATGGGACAACCGCTCCATGCCTTCGATTACGATAAAACAGGTGGAAAAATTAAGTTGGGTTTATCCAAAGAAAATCAAGCATTTGAAGCGCTTGATGGAAAAACCTATACGTTAAGCGGACACGAATTGATGGTTCAAAACGAAACTGAAAATTTGGCCATGGCCGGTGTTATCGGTGGTTCGAGCAGTTCAATTTCGAATGAAACCCGAAATATTTTGATCGAGGCGGCTTGGTTCAATGCCAGTGTTGTTCGTGCAGCATCCAAACGTTTTGAACTAAAAACCGACGCCGCTTATCGATTTGAACGTGGAACCGACCCTAACGGACCAAAAAATGCCATGCTTCGAGTGGTTTCCCTCATTCTAGAAATTGCTGGTGGCATGGTTTCGGGAGAAACACACGTGTACCCCAATCCTGTAGAAGGGCCTCAAATTCACTTATCCATGTTCCACTTGGAAAAGTATTTGGGCTTTAAAGTCAATAAAAACGATTTAAAAACCATTTTGGAGCATTTGGATATTCGGGTAATTCAAGATTACAGTGATGTTTTATTAATTCAAGCTCCAACCTATCGAACCGACGTTACTCGGGAAATTGATGTGATTGAAGAGTTTTTACGCATTTACGGATTTGAAAATATTCCCTTCACGGGAGTTGTTTCATTTGGTGATACCTTCCCCAGAAAACAACAAAAATACCGAATCAAACAACTGACTTCCTTTTATTTAGCTGGAAATGGCTTCTTTGAAATTTTGAATAATTCATTGACTTCAAAAGAAGCCATCGATTTCATCGATCTTCCGGAAGATGAAATCATAACTTTGAAAAATCCGCTCAGCGAAGAACTTTCCATCCTTCGAAATAATTTGTTGTACGGCGGATTAAAAACCATTCAGTATAATTTGGCCCGTCAGCAACACCACTTAAAGCTTTTCGAATTTGGAGTGAGCCACACGACTCGTTTGGATAAATTCTTCGAAACCGAATTGTTGGGCATTTGGCTAACGGGAAATAACCACGAAGAACACTGGTATGAGCAACCCAAAAAGTCTGACTTTTATCAATTGAATGCCATTGTTCACAACATTTTCCAGCGCTTGAACATTCACCCCAGTGAAGTTTCAGAATTCAAAAACAAGATCTTCAACAACGGACTGAAATACAAAATCAAGAATCGGGTTTTGTGCGAAATCGGACGGGTAAATCAGCCCTTATTGAAAAAAATGGACATCAAACAAGATGTGTTTTATGCCCGAATTAACTGGGAAGTAGTTAAGGAATTGGCCACTCAAGAAAAAATTTCTTTTCACGAACCGAGCAAGTTTCCCAGCATGGAAAGGGATTTAGCGTTGGTGGTGGATCAAAAAGTTCTCTTCCGGGATTTACAAAATTCTATGAAAGAATTAGAAATTGCTGATTTAGAATCCATGAAGGTTTTTGACGTTTACGAAGGAAAATCGTTGGAAGCCGGCAAAAAATCGTATGGATTAAAGTTCACCTTCCGAAATGGGGAGCGAACTTTGAAGAGTGAAGAAGTTGATCAAATAATGCAGAAATTAATGGTTACCTTTGAGCAACAAAACGGAGCCATCATTCGTCAATAAAAAAACATGTTGGAATCATTATTAGCCACATTAGACCGGATCTATTTGAAAGCCAATCGGTTGAGTTCAATAATTGAACAACAGCGGATTGAGCTTCACTCCATTCGAGATGAAAATCAAACGTTGGTTCGGGTTAATATGGAGTTAAATCAACGCCTTGCAGAAATGGAGCAAAAGCTACACCAAGGTGGAAATATGGTTCCGGTAGAAAAATTTGAAGAGTTAAAAAAAGAAATAGACTTAATAATCAAAAATATCGACAACAAAATCGGTTAAGTATGCGCTTAGCCTCAAACTATGGAAGATAAGATTAGAATAAAATTAAGCATCGGTAATCGTCAATACCCCCTTTCCATTGCACCGGAAGACGAGAACCAGGTTCGTCAAGCTGCGGAAGCGGTGAACGAAAAGCTTCGTACATTCATGGAATCTTATTCTGTAGCCGATCCGGTTGATTTACTTTCGATGTGTGCCTTGTATTTCGCTACCGAATTTGAGCGATTGCAACAGGTTCAAAATAAAGCCCAAAGCGAAGTTTCGCAAAAATTAGCGCTAATTGAAGGATTGATCGAAAAAGGACTTTGAGATAAACGCCTATTTGGCCATTAAATCACAGATCTAATGGAATTTATAGGTTACATTATTGCCGCGGTAGTGGGTGGAGGAACAGGGTTCTTCCTCGGCCGCAACTTACTTCTCTCCATGTTTAAAGGAGAGCAAATCAAGGCCAAAGCTGAAGCAGAAGCCATTTTAAAAACCGCCGATGAGAAGGCGAAAAACATTGCCAAAGAAAAGGAATTAGAGATTCGCGAAAAATTCGACCAACAACGTCGGGATTACAACCAAGATGTTGAAAAAAGAAATCGTGAATTGAATGAAAAAGAGCAAAAAGCGAAGCAACGTGACCAGCAGTTGGCGCAGAAAATGGAGCAGGTGGCTCGTAAAGAGCAAGAATTAACGCAAGCTCAATCGCAAACCGAAAAACTGCAGGAACAATTATCCAC
>JAIYBD010000006.1 GCA_027488715.1 Bacteroidota bacterium
AAAAGGGAGCTTGGTTGAAGTTGATCTCGGTCTCTTCGGCAATGGATTGAATGTTTTTTAGTTTTAGTGAAATGATTTTCATGCCTCGCCTCCTTCCGATTGTTGCAATTCATCCACCAGTCCTTGAAACAGTTGATTCAAAGTTTCCCAATGTTCATAGTTCTCTTGCCGAAGTGTTTCCGCAAAAATGGTGGATGGAGATATTGAATCAATCGAAACTGAGCCAGCTGTCGGTGTACCTGCGTTCGAACTCCCGGTAAACTGAAGAGAATGATCCAAAACATACGCTTTCCCATTCCAATCTTGTTGGGCTTTTTGAATCATTTCCAACAAATTCGCACATTCATTTCCTTGAATTTTCTCTTCCCGAACATTGATTTTGATCCAAGGAGTGAGCCCTTGGGGTGGTTCAAATTGATCAATTTTCGCTTGGATTTCTTCAAAGGTGCCCGTCCAATCGTACAACTTCCGAAAAACCGGAATGGGAACAGATTCGATCTGGGAAATCTCCGAAGCAGATACCTCAACCACGACCACCCGCTTCGCATATTCGGTTTCGGAAAACGAAAGCATGTTCGGACTTCCGGCATAAATCATTCGGTTTTCTTGAGGCGATTGCGGCTTGTGAATGTGCCCCAAAGCAACGTAAGCAAAAGAATCAGGAAAGATGTCCAGCGGAAGTCCGTGCATGGTTCCTACCTGACGTTCGGAATCGCTGGAAATGGATTTGTCGGCGAACAAATGGCCCATCGCCACGTGGCAAAGGGAGGGGAAATGCTGGATGCAATGATCGGCCAAACGATGGTAGTGAATGCGATGGGCCTCGGCAATTCGTTGCTCGATATCGCCTTCAAACCCTTCGGGCAATCGGAAATCCTTCTCGCGCAAAAACGGAGTGGCGGCCACAACAGCTTCCACCTCGCCATTGCGATTAGTAAGAGGAAAACACTCCTGGGACGGATCCTCGGGAAAAGGTTCGCCCACCAATACCACGTTCCAGGCGGCCGCCAACGGACGTATTCCGTTCACCGCCCCAATGGAATCGTGATTTCCTCCAGTAATGATGATTTTGGTGTTGGTCTCTTTCCCCAAACGCGCTAAAAACGAGTAATACATCTGCTCGGCGTCTTGGGGCGGATTGGCTACGTCGAATAAATCGCCGGCCATCAAGAGGTAGTCGATTTCTTTTTCCAAGCAACAGGAAATCAGCCAGTCCAAAAACAACTGCTGTTCTTCCAACAACGATTGCTGTTTCAATCGTTTTCCCAAATGCCAATCGGCGGTGTGTAATAGTCGAATCATGCTTGACAAAGAAAAAGAAAAAGTGCGACACCTTTCGGCACAAAAAGTTTTTTTAAAATTTGGTACCTTTGCAGCTTATGAGCGCACCTGATTTTCAGTCTGAAATTTTCCGTAGAAGAACGTTTGGAATCATTTCCCACCCCGATGCCGGTAAAACTACCCTCACCGAAAAATTGCTTCTATTTGGGGGGGCAATTCAGGAAGCTGGTGCTGTAAAATCAAACAAGATCAAAAAATCGACCACGTCCGATTTCATGGAAATTGAAAATCAGCGTGGAATTTCGGTGGCTACCTCTGTGATGGGATTCGAATACCTGGGCTGCAAAGTCAATATCCTCGACACCCCCGGACACAAAGATTTTGCCGAAGATACGTACCGTACCCTTACGGCCGTAGATTCGGTGATCGTGGTCATCGACGTGGCGAAAGGGGTGGAGGAACAAACCGAACGATTGGTGGAAGTTTGTACCATGCGATCTATTCCCATCATCGTGTTTATCAATAAATTAGATCGATTTGGGAAGGATGCCATCGACCTATTGGATGAAGTAGAACAGCGGTTGAAATTGAAAGTCACCCCGCTTTCATGGCCCATCGGGATGGGACCCCACTTCAAAGGGGTGTACTCCATCTACAAAAAAGATTTGAAATTATTTCGCCCATCCTCAACTACCGTTTCGGAAGAATGGGCGTCCATCCAAAACCTGGAAGACCCGGAGTTGGATCGTCAGGTAGGGTCGGATTTTGCCGATGCTTTGCGGGAAGAATTGGAAATGGTTTCGGCAGTTTACCCAGAATTTAAGAGGGAAGATTACCTCACCCAAAAAGTTTGTCCGGTGTTCTTCGGTTCTGCCGTTAACAACTTTGGAGTGAAGGAATTGCTGGAAACGTTCATCGAAATTGCCCCCATGCCGATGCCAGCAAAAACCGATTTGCGGGTGGTGGAGCCAACGGAAAATAAATTTACCGGATTCGTTTTTAAAATTCACGCCAACATCGACCCGAAACACCGCGATCGCATTGCCTTCGTGAAAATCGTTTCGGGTACCTTCCACCGCAACCAAAATTATCTCCACGTGCGCCAAGAGCGCATGATGAAATTTTCGTCGGTAACAGCCTTCATGGCCTCGAAAAAATCGACGGTGGACGAGGCTTATCCCGGTGATATCGTGGGTTTGCACGATACCGGAAACTTCCGAATTGGGGATACCCTCACGGAAGGAGAAAAAATGAACATCATGGGCATTCCGTCGTTCTCTCCCGAGAATTTCCGATACATCGAGAATGCCGATCCGCTCAAACAAAAACAACTGGCCAAAGGGATTGATCAATTGATGGACGAGGGCGTGGCCCAGTTGTTCGTGCATCAAATGACCAATCGTAAAATCATCGGTACCGTGGGTCCCCTCCAATTTGAAGTGATTCAGCACCGATTGGAACATGAATATGGCGCCAAGTGTAAATGGGAACCCATTAACATTTATAAAGCGTGCTGGGTAGAATTGGACGATCCCAAGGAAATGGAAGAATTTCGTCGAAAAAAACTTCGTTCTTTCGCCTTGGATAAGCACCAGCGTCCGGTGTTTTTGGCCGATAGTGCCTATGCGATTCAGATGGCTCAGGAAGATTTTCCTAACGCCAAATTCCATTTTATTTCCGATTTTTAAGCGACCCATTTCCCGGTAAAAAGTCAGGTAAAACGCTTGATTTATCCGTACCTTTGCGAAAATTTTTTTTCGATGTTGGATAAGTTGAAGCAATTCGAGGCCAAAAAGCCCGAAATCATTTTCGAATGGAACGATTCTGAAACCGAAGCCCAAGGTTGGGTGGTGATCAATTCCCTGCGGGGCGGTGCAGCCGGTGGCGGTACGCGCATGCGGGTGGGATTGGATCAGCGGGAAGTAGAATCCTTAGCCAAAACCATGGAAGTGAAGTTTTCGGTGTGTGGTCCCGCCATTGGTGGAGCCAAATCGGGCATCAACTTCAATCCAGCCGATCCTCGAAAAGCAGGGGTTCTGCATCGCTGGTACAAAGCCGTGATGCCGCTTTTGAAAAATTACTACGGCACCGGGGGCGATTTAAACATCGATGAAATTCATGAAGTGATTCCCATTACCTCTCAATACGGCTTGTTGCATCCGCAAGAAGGCGTGGTGAATGGCCATTACAAAACCGACGATTCTGACAAGAAAAAGCGGATTTCCTCCCTTCAAATTGGAGTTTCCAAAGTGGTAGAGAATGGGAAATACGTTCCATCTTTGGAAAAAGGATACACGGTTGCCGACATGATTACCGGTTGGGGTGTGAGTGAATCCATTCGCATCTTCCATAAAAATCAGGGCGAAACCTTGGAGGGAAAGACCTTCATCATGCAAGGTTGGGGAAATGTAGCGGCGGCCGCTGCGTTTTTCTTAGCTCAAAACGGAGCCGCCATGAAAGCGGTGATCGACCGCAATGGAGGTTTGATTCACAACGGACAGGGATACGGTTTGAACGAGGTTGCGGAGATGTTTATTTCCCGAAATGGAAATGCCTTGAATGCACCGAACATGATTTCTTCAGAAGAAATGCAGAAGAGGGTTTGGGACGTTTCTGCCGATATTTTTGTTCCAGCCGCTGCTTCTCGTTTGGTTACTCAAGACCAAATCGACCGCCTCATCGCAGCGGGATTGAAGACGGTTTCTTGCGGGGCCAATGTGCCGTTTGCTGATGCCGAAATTTTCTTTGGCCCCATCGCTCAGAGTGCCGATGCACGCATCAGCGTGATTCCCGATTTTGTGGCGAATTGCGGCATGGCGAGAACATTTGCTTACCTCATGAGCGGTTCTGCAGAACTGACCGACGAAGCTATTTTTGGTGACGTTACCCAAATCATGGAAAAAGCACTGGGAGAGATGCATCAAAAAAATGCATCCAAAACCAATTTGTCCGCTACCGGTTTTGAAATTGCATTGGATCAACTTCTTTAAGTGTTAGATTAGCTGTATGAAAATTACCGACCACATTTCAAAATCGAACGGGAAAACCTTGTTTTCTTTCGAGATTCTTCCGCC
>JAIYBD010000224.1 GCA_027488715.1 Bacteroidota bacterium
ACGGTTCTTTGGTGTTGACCACCAACACGACCGGCGTTAGCTGGTCGAACGGAGTTACAGCAGATTCCATTACGATTACTACGGCTGGTACTTACCTTGCTACCAAAGCAGGTTTTTGCGGAACGGAAACTTCGACCGATTCGTTGATCGTTAGCGTTACTGCTCTTCCATCTGCCCCAGTGATTTCGGCCTTAACGTCTACAACGTTTTGCCAAGGTGGAACTGTGACATTAACGGCTTCTCCTACCAACAACATTACGTGGAACACAAATTCTACCGATAGTTCTATTTCTGTTTCATCTACAGGTTCTTACACAGCTTCGTTTACCGATACTACAACAGGATGTTCCAATACCTCAAATGCCATTGCTGTGCAGGTGAACGCATTACCCAATGCAACCATCAATGCTTCAAAAGCTCAGTTTTGTACGAATGACACCATCACTTTATCAGTAGGTACTTCAGGAATTTGGAGTTCTGGTGATACATCAACTTCCATCCAAGTAATTGCTGCTGGTACTTACAGCGTGGTTGTTACCGATACCAATGGTTGTGTTGATTCTTCGAACATTGCTCTTTCTAATTATGTTGCTACTCCCATCGTTGTTAGTGCATTAGGAAATACCAGTTTCTGTGATGGCAATACCTTAACATTGGTTTCTTCTGTTTCTGGTGTTACTTGGTCGGATAGCACGGTTGCTGATACCTTGGTGGTTGATACGACCGGTGTATTCTTTGTAACCAAAAATGGTTTCTGCGGTGTTGAAACTTCAAATTCTATTTCTACAACAGTAAACGCCCTTCCAACTACTCCGGTGATTACTGCAGCTGGAGCTACCACATTCTGCCAAGGCGGATCGGTTCAATTGGTATCATCGGCAACGGGTACTTGGAGCAACGGAGTAACTGGCGATTCTACCGCTATTACGTCTTCGGGTTCTTACACGGTTTTAGTTCGCGATACCAACGGCTGTACAGCTACTTCTGCTCCAATTTCTGTTACTGTTAATGCATTACCCACAGCACCGGTTATTTCAGGTTCACGTTCGTTGAACATGTGTCTTGGAGATACGATTGTATTGACAGCGAACGGACCTGGAGTTTGGAGTACGGGAGATTCAACATTGAGCATCTCTACTTCGGTATCAGGATCTTACGTTTACACTGTTCGCGATACGAATGGCTGTAGCAATAACTCAAGTGCAGTGGTTGTGGTAAACGCCCTTCCAACTACTCCGGTGATTACTGCAGCTGGTTCAACCACCATTTGCGCTGGGGATACCGTTCGTTTGACTTCTTCTGCTTCTGGAACATGGAGCACCGGATTTGTTGGAACTACATTGCCAGTTACCACCACTGGAAGTTACTTTGTTGTCGTAACCGATAGCAATGGATGTCGTTCTGGCTCATTGAACACCAACGTAACGGTGAATCCTGTACCTGCGAAACCGGTAATTACGGCTAATCGCGATACGCTTAACTCAAGTGCTGTTTCGGGCAACCAGTGGTTCAATGTAACTACCGGTGCAGTTGCTGGGGCAACCAACCAAAAATTGGTAATTCCCGTTACAGGTCGCTACTTTGCGGTAGTTACTCAAAACGGTTGTTCTTCCGTTCCTTCCGATACTTTGTTTGTCATCAAGTTGGGTGTTGGAGCATTGGCACAAACCGAAGTTCGCGTTTATCCAAATCCAACTTCAGGACAAGTTTTTGTGAACTTGCCCAATGGAGCCACTCAAGAAGTGATGGTTCATGTGATGGATGCATCGGGCCGCGTGGTTCGTACCG
Organism: Bacteroidota bacterium; assembly: GCA_027488715.1. Classification (GTDB taxonomy): domain Bacteria; phylum Bacteroidota; class Bacteroidia; order UBA7662; family CANHCV01; genus CANHCV01. Next base: position 1,789 of record JAIYBD010000224.1, read on the forward strand.
CTCAATTGTCGAACAACCAAAACGCGGTTGAGTTCGATTTATCGGGCATGGCTTCTGGTTTGTACTTGGTACGTTTGAATCAAGGCAACGAAACCAAAACCGTGAAATTGATGGTGAAGTAATTTATCAACTCCTTTATCGTAAAAAGCCCCGAAGAAATTCGGGGCTTTTTGTTGGGATAAAGTTTTCTTGTTTTACAAATAAATCACAAATCTTTTTTGTGTATCTTTAAACAAAACATATTCATGAAAAAACTATTTACCATGCTCGTTGCGGCTTTTGGCTTCTTGATGGGAGCCAATGCCCAAACCGACCTTGCTTTAACCTCGATTGATACGATGACATCAGGTTGCGGGTTGACCACCCAGATTGTTCGGGTGAATTTCTCCAATGTTGGTACCACCGTGATCAACAGCCCATCGGTTTCTTACCGGGTGAACGGCGGTGCTGCGGTGAACGGTACCATTGCTGGAGCCATTCCCGTTGGAGGAACAGGTTCGTTCAACTTCCCTTCTGCTTACGTGTTTCCAAGCACCGGAACGTTTGTTTTCGAGGCGTGGGTGAGTGCTACGGGCGACAACATTACGTTGAACGATACGGCATTTCGCATAGTAATAAACTTTTCTTCCAAAACCGGCGGAGATACATTGAATTTCGACGTAAATTCCAGTCTTGCTTCGGGTGGAACGAATAACTCTTGGGCTCATGGAGCACCAGCAGGTACCATCATTACAACAGCTCCATCCTCTCCCAACATTTGGGTGACCAATCTAACCGGAAACTACAACACCAATGAAGATTCATGGATTCAAACCGGATGTTATGACCTTTCTGGTCTATCTCAACCGATGGTTCGTTTCGATTTGAACTACCGCACTGAAAATTCTTACGACGGGGCTGTTTTAGAAGCTTCTACCGATGGTGGTTCGACTTGGTCTGCAGTGGGCGCACAAGGTTCTGGATCCAACTGGTACAACGGCGCATGGTCTCGCACTTATTACACCGGTCCGATCTGGATGAATAACTCGAACGGTTGGATTCGTGCGCAGCACAACTTATCTGGTCTATCTTCCTTAACTCAGGTTATTTTCCGTTTTCA
>JAIYBD010000087.1 GCA_027488715.1 Bacteroidota bacterium
AATGGTCGAAAAATCCAATTGTGATTTTTTCACAATTGTTTTTATCAATACCGAAGGCATCAAATTGATTTTTTCGTTGAGCTTGTAGGTATATCCACCGGTAATAAATAAGTGGGGTTGCATATTTACAGAAGCATTGTTCTGCAATTCTACATTTGGATTGGTAAGGTGGGTAGCGGAAATTCCCACATAATAATTTGGCGCAGTAAATAATAAACCTGCATTTACATCCAAGCCAAACCCACTAATATCCGAAGTGACTAAAATTGGATCAGGATTCGTCTTTGGATTTAGTTTACTTAATTGACTTGAAATTTGCAACATTCCAACACTAATACCTGCCGAAAGCGTTCCTTCGAACGGTAAAACATTATCTTTATGGTAAGCGTACGACAAATAAACACCGGTAAACTTTTCTAATCCGTATTCGTCATCTAAAATATTTAATCCTAAGCCACCTTTAACCTTATTCACTTTGGAATGAATGTTAAAATTTCTGGAAGTCGGATTGAAATCAGCCAAGCCCATGTACTGGTTGCGGTACAATCCGGTGGCGGAAATGTTGGTTCCTAAACCGGTAAATGCCGGATTAAATCCCATCCCATTGAGGGCATATTGATTGAATTTCCAATCCTGCTGGGCGAAAGCCACGGTAGAAATCATGGTAACGAAAGCAGTGAATATTACGAGAGTAACCTTTCTCATTTGGTTTTTCTTTAGTTGGAAGGTGTGCTAAGATAGAGGTTTTTCCCGATAGAAAAAAAAGTGGAAAGATTTTTTCTGAAATTTTCCTTACTTACCTAGTGCTAAAATATAATTTTCAATGGCCTTGGCCATGCTTGGAACACCGGGTTCTGGAGCATAAACATTTACGATCAACTGATTGTCTTCGGCAGATTTACGGGTAGTTGGTCCGAAAACCGCAATCCGAGTTTTCTCTTGCTTAAAATCAGGAAAATTTTTGAAAAGCGATTCAATGCCCGTTGGACTAAAAAAACAAAGGACATCGTATTTCACATCGGCCAAATCACTTAAATCGCTAATGGCCGTTCGAAACATGATGGCTTTGGTAATCTCGATTCCGGCCGTTTCAAAAGTTTGGTTGAAATCGCTCAGAGATTGTTCTGAAATGGGCATCAAAAACTTTTCTGCCTTGTGCCGTTGAAAGTAGGGAAGAATATCATTTAAACTTCCTTTGCCAAAAAACACCTTGCGCTTCCGCATTTGGATGTATTTCTGCATGTACAGCGCAATGGCTTCACTGGTGCAAAAATATTTCGCATCAATAGGCATCTCATGCTTGAACTCGGCACACAACCGGAAAAAATGATCGATGGAGTTCTTACTGGTAAAAACCACCGCATTGAAATCTTTGATCTCGATTTTTTGCTTCCGAAAATCTTTTGCTGAAATCCCTTCAACGTGGTGAAATGCCCGGAAATCAACCTTCAACTTGAAGCGATCGATGATTCCTTGATAGGGATTCGCTGCTTCAGGTGCAGGCTGGGCTATTAATACGCTACGAACCGGATTCGGTTTACTCATCTCCAAAACCATTTAATCAAAACCAATGTTGGAATAATTTCCAAAACGCAAAAGTAAAACAGAAATCGGAAGAAAACACCAAGTCCCTTCGACGTGAATCGAAACAATACCCGAAAAAGCCTAAAAACAAATGAAATACCCCAAAAAAAAGGAATAGCCCAAAAAATTAATTCCCCCACATCCATTCCACCCCAATTCATCCACTTTTCCTGATCAAAAAACACCAATAACAAGGAAAAAATACCCAACAGGGGTGCAATCCATCGAAAATAATTGAACAAGGAAAATAAATAGTACTCTCCCGTATCGTCTAACCGAGTTGCTTTTCCTAAAACCCAAATGAGCTGCCGCTTCATCCAATAAATCCCCCCAATAATTCCAACAATGGCCACCAACGGGAACTCCATGCCCCTCATCACCAAAAAATAATCCAACCAAATGGAAAAACCAATCACCCAACTCAAATCTAAATTCAATAACCCCACCGACAATCGCTTCTTGTAATCCCGGAAAAACTCCTCAGCAAAGCGTACATTAATCAACGAATAGCCAATTTTATTGAAGTAAACCTCGTTCATCCAATAGCCAATCACCCCCAATAAAAGCGATAACAACGCCCAAATAAAATATCCCGTTCGGTCGCCTTCAAACCTACGAGCTGCCTTCACCTCTACCCTTCGTTCGGTCGAATTCCAATACCTTGGCTCCACCAACGTATCTGAAACTTTTTCTTGCTGAACCGAATCAACCACGAACGAAGAATCCACCACCAATGCTGAATCTGCCGAAATTGAATCTGCAATTTGCGCATTTGCCGCAATGACCCAAAAAAACAAACCGAAAAACAAGATGCGTTTCACTTTGCAAAGAAACAAATTTTTCAGGGTTTCCCATCGTACCTTTACCCAGTGAAAAATTGGAAGGATTCAATTCGGTGGATTTCCAAACAAACTCCACGACGTGCATGGAATATGTTCCTCGTGGTCTTTTCTTACCTGCTTTCCAAGTCCACCAAAAAAAGCATCCACTGGGGAAATCCGATTTCTATTTCCATCGAACCCACCACCGCTTGCAACCTCCGCTGCCCAGAATGCCCTAGCGGACTTCGCTCCTTCACCCGCGATCAGGGTAATTTAAAATCCGACTTTTTCGATACCGTTCTCACTGAATTGGCACCAACGCTCTCCTACCTTATTTTTTATTTTCAAGGCGAACCCTTCCTCAACAAACAACTGTTGGCCATGATTCAAAAAGCACATGAGAAAGGGGTGTACACGGCCACTTCCACCAATGCCCACTTTTTCGATCCAGAAACAGCGGAAAAAACGGTGAAAAGTGGGCTCGATCGTTGCATCATTTCCATCGATGGAACTACCCAGGACGTGTATGAACAATATCGAAAAGAAGGTCAACTTCAACAGGTGATCGAAGGAACTAAAAACCTGATCGAAGCCCGCAAAAAGCTACAATCCTCCACGCCAACCATCATTTTTCAATTTCTGGTGGTGGGCCCAAACGAACATCAAATGGATGAAGTGGTCGCATTGGCCCAAACGTTGGGTGTGGATGAAGTTAAATTTAAAACCGCCCAAATTTACGATTACCAACACGGCTCCCCCCTCATACCCCAAAACGAGAAATTCAGCCGATACAAAAAAAATAAAGACGGTTCCTATTCCATCAAAAACACGTTAGTCAATCATTGTTGGCGACTTTGGCATAGCGCCGTGATCACTTGGGACGGATGGGTGGTCCCGTGTTGTTTCGATAAGGACGCCAGCCACAAGTTGGGGCAAGTGAAAAGCAATTCGTTTCACGACGTGTGGAAAGGCTCCAATTACCAAGCCTTCCGAAAATCCATCATCAAATCCCGATCGGAAATTGACATTTGTACCAATTGCACGGAAGGAACCAAGGTATGGGCGTAAGATTTTACTCGTTGGTTTTGGTTTTTTTAATTCCTCTTTTCGGATGGTCTCAAGGGTTTTTTCCTTACCCAAAATGGCTGCCTGCCCCCGACAGTTTACATGTTTTTCCTACTCCTGTTTTTTACCGAACTCCCGAAAACGGAGTTGCTTACGGACTTGGAACTTTGTACCGATTCGACCCCATTTCCTACACCGATTCCACCAAAAAAAGATTTTCAACTGTTTACCTATCTCTCATTCATACGACCAAAAAACAAACCTTATTGGAATTGAATCATCACCTTTTGTTCGCTAAAGGAAAAGTTTTTTTGAGGGGCAATTTCAATGTTGAAGATTTTTACGACAAATATTACGGCATCGGCGGAAATCAAAAGGAGTCCGCTTTGGAGACCTTCCGATTTCAGCGAACCTTTTGTTTTCAGCAAGCGCAATGGCAATACCGAAAAAATGCCTACCTCGGCGTAATCGGTTGGTATTACGATTTGAGAAACATTTCGGTCATTTCCGGAAACGGAACCTTGTCCAACCGTACCGCCCCAGGAGCCGAAGGCAGCAGAAATTTTGCTATGGGATTTAATTCCACCATCGATACCCGAGATCATCAATTCGTACACAGCAAAGGATGGTTTTGGGAAGTCCAACTTCTTCATGCGGCGAACAACGAATTCAACACCCATCCCTTCACCCGTGTTCGTACCGACCTCCGTTGGGCGAGTCCGATTTTTAACGAAAAAACCGTTCTTGCCTCCCAACTTTACCTCGATCAGGTTTCCTCCGGTGCGGCCTTTCAGTTTATTCCTTCGTTGGGTGGTGATCGAATTTTACGCGGTTATTTTCGTGGTCGCTACCGCGACCTTGCCTATGCCGCTACCCAAGTGGAGATCCGACACACCTTTAAAAACCAATTTGGATTTCAGGCCTTCGCCTCGGCCGGACAAGTTGGCCCCACCTGGAAACAGTTTGGGGAATCTCCATGGAAATTTGCTGGTGGGGCCGGAATTCGCTACAAAGTATCCGAAGGAAGTCGAACCATCGTTCGACTGGATTATGCCATCAACCGCGAAGGTGGCTCAGGTTGGTATCTGCGTGTGAATGAAGCTTTTTAAAAAAGTTTTTGTCAATTTTAGTCGGAATTCCATTTTGAGTTGTATCATTGCACGTCGGAATTCTCCAAGATGGCGCCTTCAGCCACATTTCACTTGGAATCCCTCCTCAATTAATTTCTTGTTTTTACCTACTCCTAAACATTTTTGGATTGAATTTACATGATTTAAAAGCGAAGCCTCTCAAGGATTTGAGAATCATTGCGGATGAATTGAAATTGGATAACTTTTTCTCTTTGAAGAAAGATGCTTTGATTGAAGCCATCTTGGGAAGCCAGGCGGCAGCGCCCACTCCCACCGAGGAAAAACCTAAACGAGCGCGCTTCAACAAAGAAACCAAACCTACCCTTTTTTCCGAAGAGCAAGCAGGTACGCAAGAACCCGAAAATAAAGGCAAAAGACGTCGATTGGAAAAACCCAATGAACCCGTTGCAGCTGCTCCCGTTTCTGCTGAAACAGAAACCATTGCAACAAAAGTTGAGGTTTCCCCTCCTGCAGAAGAAAATCCGGAAAAACGCCCGAATCGATTCGAAAAACGTCCAAGAAATTCCCAAGAATCGCCCAGAAACGAAGATAGAAAACCTCAGGAACACCGAGAAAATCGCGGATTTTCTCCACGTCCGGAAGGCCGAAATCAAGAAAATAAATCAGAGAGTTCTCCTTCTGAAAATACCCCCGAGTCGAAACCTCATCATCCCCAACAACATCAACATCCACAACGCAACAACGGACCCAAACCCCACGCCCTGGATCAGTACAATTTCGATAATCTAATCATGCACGAAGGCGTGGTGGAAATCATGTCGGAAGGCTACGGATTCATGCGTTCTTCCGATTACAACTACCTCTCCTCCCCCGATGATGTGTACGTTTCACCCAACCAGATTCGCAATTACGGACTAAAAACGGGTGATACCGTGGTTGGCTCTCTGCGTCCACCCAAAGAAGGCGAGCGTTATTTTGCTTTGGTACGGGTTGATAGCATCAATGGGAAAAACCCCACTGAAGTGAGGGAACGCGTTCCTTTCGATTATTTAACTCCGGTTTTCCCCGACGAAAAATTCAACCTTGCCGATCAAGCTAACGATTATTCTTGTCGCATTCTCGACCTATTTTCTCCCATCGGTAAAGGGCAACGCGGACTCATTGTGGCGCAACCAAAAACGGGCAAAACCATGCTTCTAAAAAGTGTTGCTAACGCCATTGCCCGCAACCATCCTGAAACCTACATGATCGTTCTCCTCATCGATGAACGCCCCGAAGAGGTTACCGATATGGCCCGAAGCGTTAAAGGTGAAGTTATCGCTTCTACTTTCGACGAGCCGGCCGATAAACACGTAAAAGTGGCCAGCATGGTGCTCGAAAAAGCCAAAAGAATGGTAGAAAGCGGACACGATGTAGTGATTCTTTTGGACTCGATTACCCGTTTGGCTAGAGCCTATAACACCGTAGCACCGGCCTCTGGAAAAATTCTTTCCGGTGGTGTGGATGCCAATGCTTTGCACAAACCCAAGCGCTTCTTTGGTGCCGCTCGAAATATTGAAAACGGAGGTTCACTCACCATCATCGCAACGGCTTTGATCGATACCGGAAGCAAAATGGATGAAGTGATTTTCGAGGAGTTCAAAGGAACCGGAAACATGGAATTGCAACTCGACCGAAAACTATCCAACCGCCGTATTTATCCGGCCATCGACGTGATGACTTCCTCAACGCGTCGCGACGATTTGTTGCACCGAAAGGAGGTTCTTCAGCGTATGTACATCCTTCGCAACCACCTGAACGACATGAGCAATACCGAGGCCATGGAATTCTTGTTGGCTCAAATGAAGGGAACCATTAGTAATGAGGAATTCTTGGTATCCATGGGACGATAATCCGACATGAAAGTAGAAATTTGGAGTGATGTCATGTGTCCGTTTTGCTACATCGGCAAAAGGAAATTGGAAGTAGCTCTTCAACAAATTGACTTTTCGGATTCCGTTGAAATTGTTTGGAAAAGCTATCAACTGAACCCCGAATTAGAAACCGATTCGGGGACATCCATCTTTCAATACCTTTCCGAACAAAAAGGAATGCCCATGGAGCAAGTTCGAACCATGATTAGTCGGGTTTCGGACATGGGAAAAGAGGTTGGAATTACGATGAATTTCGAACAGCAGGTTGTGGCAAATTCGTTTTTGGCTCACCGACTAAGTCACCTAGCCAAAAAATGGAACGTACAGCATGAATGCGAAGAAGCGTTGTTTTTGGCCCATTTCACCGAAGGAAAAAACATCGATTCGGAAGAGGTGATTCTAGAAATTGGCACGAATTTAGGAATCTCCGAGTCTGAAATTCAGGAGTTATTCGAATCCGATATTTATTCCAACGACGTTATTCAGGATCAAT
>JAIYBD010000194.1 GCA_027488715.1 Bacteroidota bacterium
CAAGCGAACCGGGGTTGATCTTCGATGCGGCAGGCGGGGATGGATTTCATTCCTTCCAAAGGAATCATTTGAAGGATGGTTTGAAGGCCATAAAAAACGCCTGCATCGGTTCCAATGATTCGAATTTGTTGCTGGTTAACGGTTAACTTGTAATGATCGTCGTCCCCCCCAGAGGTTTCCAAGAAAATTCCGTGGCCAGTAAGTTGATCTCCTTGAACAATGGGCAACTTGATTCCATGGGTGGTGTAGAGGAACTGATTGAAGACTTCGGCGTTGGCGATGCCTTGGGCCGAATTAGCTTTGATGATGGTGGATCGATCGAAAACAAAATTTTTCGCTTTTACCGGAGCATAAAAATTGGGTTGGGGAATAACAGGAAGCGATGCAGGTAATTGATTAGCAACTTTCCTCACCCGAACAACGGGATCGCGGTGTCCGCGACGACGACCTCTTTTTCTTCGAACTGATTTTGATTTTCGCCCCCTTTTGCGCTTAGAAACCGAGGATTGGGAAGATTTTGAACGTCGTCTTCGGCGCGCAGCTTCGGTCTCCTGAAATGGGGCAAGAAATAAAAATGCTAAAAAGAAAAGAAGTATTTTTTTCATAAAATCAATGTGCCTGAGTAGATGCAGAATCGAATTGAATGCCTTTTTTGTTGTGAATTTGACCGACTTTCCATCCATAAAAAGCTAAAAATGCAAATCCTACTAGAGGGATAAGGTAAGAGATATGGATATTTGCCGCATCGCTGATGATTCCTTGGAAGGGAGGAATCAAGGCTCCACCGAGAATCATCATCACCAAAAGCGAAGAGCCTTGGTTGGTGTATTTTCCGAGTCCGGCAATGGAAAGTGCGAAGATGCAAGGCCACATCACCGAACAGAAAAGTCCACCAGCGATGAGACTGTACAACGCCCATTCCCCTTCAAAGAAGGTTCCATACGCGGTGAGAATGGCCGCTGCAGTGCCAAAAACGATCATGGTACGAACCGGTTTTTCCTGAGCGATGAAATTGGCTGCAATAAAAACGAGAACCATTGGCCAATAGGCAATGAGGTCGTTTAATTTGGTTTCTACTTGATCTCCGGCTGCGTTGAAACGAATGTAATTTACCCCAACGATCACGGCAAACGCAGCAATGGGAGCCAGAATCATGGCTAAACGTTTGGCTGCTGGTTTGAAATTAAAAACGGTCATGGCGCCGGTCCAGCGGCCAATCATCAAACTACCCCAGTACAAGGAGATAAAATGAACCGTTTGCTTATCGTCCAAACCAAGAAACCCTTGGGTTTCCATCAAGGTTGGAAGATTCGATTGAATGGTTACCTCGGTACCCACGTAAACGAAAATGGCCAACATTCCCCAGACAACCTGCGGATTCTTAAACACTCCCCAATCGCCATCCATTTTCTCTTCATTCCGAATTTCGGGCATGTTAGAAAACCAAAGAATGGCAGCAAAAAGCAAAAAAGCAAAGCAAAGAATAAGGTACGGAAGTTTTACATTTTCAATCCCCAGGGATGCATCAGAACCGCCAATGGAACCAAAAATGGCGTAGTTCACCAACAGCGGACCGATGGTCGTTCCAAAGGAATTGACCCCACCGGCCAAGGAAACCCGATGGGCTCCAGTTTCGGGATCTCCCAAGGCAATAGCCAATGGATTGGCTACAATTTGCTGAAGAGCAAATCCTAAACCTACCACAAAAAGGGAAGTGAGCATCAGACCAAACGAATGAAGGTTAGCTGCTGGAATAAACCCTAACGCACCCAAGGCGGAAATGGAAAGGCCGATGACCAATCCTTTTTTATGGCCAATCTTATTCAACGGGTCGCCCGATGAAATGGAAATGAAAAAGTAAAGAAGGGAACCTAAGAAATAAGCCGAATAAAAGGCCATATCGACCAACTGACTTTGAAACTGACTGAGATCGAAATTTTTTCGGAATAATCCGATCAAAACCGTGTTGGATGCGGCAACAAAACCCCAGAAAAAGAAAACCATAACCAGGGTGTACAAGGCTGGATGAGTCTTGCGATGGATCGATTGCATAGAAAGAATTTGGGGCCGAAGCCGGTGAAACTTACGCGAGCATGGTCACTGGATTCTCCAAATAAGCCTTCAAAGTTTGAAGGAATTCAGATCCAGAAGCCCCATCAACAACGCGGTGGTCACAAGATAAGGTAACTTTCATGACTTTACCAGGCTTCATTTCACCTTTTTCCACGATAACCGTTTCTTTGATGGCTCCAACCGCAAGGATGCAGGCATCGGGTGGATTGATGATGGCGGTAAATTCTTCAATACCAAACATTCCTAAATTAGAAATGGTGAAGGTATTTCCTGCCCAATCAGAAGGCTGCAACTTTTTGGTTTTGGCTTTGCCGGAGAAATCTTTTACTTCAGCTGCGATGTGCGAAAGTGATTTTCCATCGGCGAAGCGAACAACAGGAACCAAAAGTCCTTCTTCTACGGCCATGGCGACGCCAATATTCACGTGGTGGTTGATGCGGATTTTATCGCCCAACCAGGAAGAGTTGATTTTTGGGTGTTTTTTGAGGGCCAAAGCCGAAGCTTTCACCACCATATCGTTGAAAGAAACTTTCACAGGTGCTACGGCATTGATGGCTTCGCGAGCTTTGGCCGCTTGATCCATCCGAATTTCCATGGTTAAGTAGAAATGGGGAGCGGTGAACATGCTTTCGGCCAAGCGAGCAGCGATCACTTTTCGCATTTGAGAAACGGGAATTTCCTCGAATTTCTCTTCGCCTATAACCGTTGGCAAAGCGATGGTGGTGGTTGCCATTGGGGCTTGAGCTTGTGCGGCTAAAGCGGCGGCAGCGTTGGCCGGATTGAAAAAGTCGATATCGCGTTTCACGATGCGGCCACCGTCGCCGGAACCGTTCACCATACCAATATTGATACCGCGTTCCGCAGCCAAACGGCGAGCAAGCGGTGATGCTTTCAATAGATCGTCGGTAGCTGTTGCTGCGGGAGCCATCGGAGCAGGAGTTGGAGGTACTGGAGCGGCGGCAGGGGCGGGTGCAGGAGTTGGTGCAACGGGAGCCGCTTCAGCCATTGGTGCTGGAGCTGGGGTAGACGTTGGAGCGGCGGCACTGGAAAGTAGAGCGGTGTAATCTTCTCCAGGATTTCCGATAACCATCATGGGAGCACCGATGGCGATGGCTTTCCCGGGTTCAGCCACCAAAGCCAACACGGTTCCTTCATCGAAGTTTTCGAACTCCATGGTGGCTTTATCGGTTTCAACCTCGGCGATGATATCGCCCGATTTTATTTTATCACCTACTTTAACCAACCAACTCGCTACCACACCTTCCGACATGGTATCGCTCATTTTTCGCATTGAGATAATCTGTGCCATAACAACTACATGAATTTTGCAAAGGTAACCAAAAAGTTGATTGCCTTGGCATTTAAAAACCACGACAAAAAGGCTTTGTTTGAAGAAAAATTTGTACTTTTGAGGCAATTTATACGAATCATGAGAGAAGTACAATTTAGAGAAGCGCTTCGCGAGGCGATGAGTGAAGAAATGCGCCGCGATCATACCATCTTTTTAATGGGTGAAGAAGTTGCCGAATACAACGGTGCCTACAAGGTTTCCCAAGGAATGTTAGATGAATTCGGACCCAAAAGGGTGATTGATACTCCCATTGCAGAATTGGGTTTTGCTGGTATTGGAGTGGGTGCAGCCATGAACGGCCTTCGCCCCATTGTTGAGTTCATGACCTTCAACTTCTCTTTGGTGGCCATCGACCAAATCATCAATTCCGCTGCAAAAATGTTAAGCATGTCGGGCGGTCAATTCCCTATTCCCATCGTTTTCCGTGGCCCATCGGGTTCGGCAGGCACCTTGGGCGCCCAACACTCTCAAGTTTTCGAAAGCTGGTACGCCAACTGTCCAGGATTGAAAGTCGTTTCCCCCAGCAATCCAGCCGATGCCAAAGGATTATTAAAATCGGCCATTCGCGATAACGATCCGGTGATCTTCATGGAAAGTGAGCAGATGTATGGCGACAAAGGAATGATTCCTGATGGAGAATATTTGATTCCGATTGGTTTAGCCGATGTGAAGAAACAAGGCACAGATGTTACCTTGGTTTCGTACAACAAAATGATGAAAGTAACTTTGGCTGCTGCCGAAGAATTGGAAAAAGAAGGCATTCATGCCGAGGTTATTGACCTTCGCAGCATTCGCCCCCTCGATACGAAAACCATCATCGAATCGGTCAAGAAAACCAATCGCTTGGTTGTTATCGATGAAAGTTGGCCTTTCGCTTCGGTTTCTTCTGAGATCGCTTATCGTGTTCAGAAAGATGCCTTCGATTATTTGGATGCGCCTGTTCTTCGGGTTAACGGTTCAGACGTTTCCATGCCTTACGCCATGAATTTAGTTCAGGCTTATCTTCCTAGTGTAGAAAAAATCGTAAAAGCAACAAAATCAGTGATGTACTTGCAAAAGTAAAAGTTGATTTTTATATTTACCAAAAATCAAAAACTATGAAAAAATTGCTTTTACTTTTGTTACCCATCCTTTTTTTGGGTGCATGCAACAAGAAAACCATAACGGTTGATTACAATTACAATTTCACCACCATTCGTTTTCGGGTAAATCCTATGACTGCTGGCATTCAAGCCATCGATCAAAGAACCCTTACCACAAATTTTGATTCCTTTTGCGTTAGCAAAAACATTGATCCAAA
>JAIYBD010000154.1 GCA_027488715.1 Bacteroidota bacterium
CATCGGCTAAGTCCAAAAGAAGTCGTCGTTGAATAGTAGAAACTTGAACTTGAGCCATCATGCCCAAACTCAAAACGAGAAAAACAAGTGTTAACCCCTTTTTCATATTAAAAATTTTCCGCAAGATATTGAAAGAAATTGAAATGAGGATGAAAATATGATTTTTGTAAGGAGATTTTTCTTGAAAGGTAGCACTGATTAACATTAACTTAACCTTGGGTTTTCATAAAGGAAAAGTGAAAAAAGTACCTTCGAGCCGTAAATTTTTTTTATGAAAAATCTATTCTCGTTGTTCTTTTCCCTATTCTTGTTCACCAGTGCAATGGCACAAGCCGGAAAAATTGCCGGAAAAGTTGTTGATGCTAACTCGGGTGAAGCCCTCATCGGTGCTAGCGTGGCCATCAAAGATTCTAAGTTTGGCGGCATTACCGATGTGAATGGCGCCTATGCCATGAACAAAATACCTGCTGGGACATATACTTTGATTATCAATTACCTTTCTTATTCCACTAAAGAAATTCCTGGTATTATTGTTAATGCCGACAAAATTACCTTTCAAAACATCACCCTTGAGAAGAAATCGGCTAGCATGGGCGGCGTTTCCATCGAAGTCAAAGTTCAGCGCGATAACATCAATACCTTAATTTTAGAGCAGAAAAATGCGCCAACCGTTCGCGATGGTATTTCTGCGGATGCGATTCGGCGCACTCCCGATCGAAATACCGGCGATGTTTTGAAGCGTGTATCTGGGGCCGCCATCCAAGACAATCGCTTTGCGATCATTCGCGGATTGAACGATCGATACAACGCAGCTTTCCTCAATGGAGCTCCCCTTCCATCCACCGAATCCGATCGTAAAGCGTTTTCTTTCGATCTTTTCCCTTCCAACGTTTTGGATAATTTGACCATTTCCAAAACGGCTTCGCCTGATCAAACGGGTGAATTCGGCGGGGGAATCATTAATCTAACCACCAAAGGCGTTCCCGCCGAGAATTTTCAATCCATCTCTTATTCTTCTGGATACAACTCCATTGCTACCTTTCAAAAGCGATTAACGTACCAAGGCGGAAAGCTCGATTGGTTGGGTTTGGACGATGGTACCCGTTCTCTTCCTTCTAGTTTTCCTGCGTACAAAACGTATCCTTCCGACAAGGATGGTCAATTTGCAGCCGCTCAATTATTGCCCAACAATTGGGAATTAATCGACCGTCGTTTTTCGCCCAACTCTTCTTTTCAAGGTGTTGTAGGTGGAAACATCAAACGCAACGACAAAGACTTCTTTGGATACATCATCTCGGCTTCGCACCAACAAAACTTCAATCGCGCATCTTCTCTTCGTTACAGTTGGTCTTTGGATCCAGACTCCAATCGAATTGTGGGTAAGGCGATGGATACGGCCTATACTTCCAATGTGTTGGCGGGTGGATTGGCGAACTTCGCTTTGAATATCAATCCAACCAATACCATTTCTTGGAAGAATGTGTTTTCCATCACATCGGAGGATCAGGTTATTACCAGAAATGGTATTGGAGCATACAACGAAGAGGAAAAGATTTATGCCCAGAATGCGGCTCGATGGTTTACATCAAACAAAATTTTTAGCTCTCAATTGATGGGAGATCATTATTGGAAATCGGCCAAAATCAAAATCAACTGGGTAACCTCCTTTTCCAACATCAATCGAAACATTCCCTCGCTTCGTCGTTCCAGTTATGCTTACACCTACGACCCTTCCGATCCAAATAATGGAACATGGATTGCCAACGTTACCGGAGTGGCTGGGTTCAATTCAAACGATATGGGAACGTTCTTCTTTTCGGAAACCAACGAAGAAGTGAATAGCTCGCAGTTGAATTTACAGCGTGCTTTGAACATCACCAAAGAAATTAAGAATACCGTGAAAGTTGGGGTGTTTAACCAAAACCGTATGCGAGATTTCAACAGCCGAAATCTTCAGTACATCATTTCGAATCGCAGCAAATTCAACAATTCGCTTCAATATTTGGCCGAAGATTCCATCTTTTTAACTTCGCACATGAGCGATAGCGGTTTCCGTTTGGCTCAGGCTTCTCGTCCTTTCGACCAATACCGCGCTCAATCGAATCTTACATCAGCTTATTGGATGAACGACACCCGCTTTTCGGATGCAATTCGCGTGGTTTGGGGCTTCCGTGGAGAATCGTACCGCCAAGAGCTATCTTCCACCAAAGACAATTTGACGCCAGTAAACATCGACACCACTGTTGTGGATCTACTTCCATCAGTGAATGCGGTTTTTGCCATCAATAAAAAGCAAAACTTGCGTTTGAGTTATTCCAAAACCCTTAATCGCCCCGAGTTTCGTGAGTTGATGCCTTTCGTTTTCGTGGATTTCAATACCCGTTTTGTGATCAGCGGAAACGAGGAATTGGAAAGAGCTACCATTCAAAACTACGATTTTCGATATGAAATTTTCCCTGGAAGTGGACAGTTGTTCTCGGTTTCTGCTTTCTACAAAGACTTCACCAACCCCATTGAACAATATGTACTTCCCGGAGTGAGCAGTTCTGACGGACTTCAGGTGAGTTACCGCAACCAAGCGACAGCAAAAAATATTGGATTGGAAACCGAGTTTCGTTTGGTATTGGGAAAAATCAACGGCAATGAAATCGAAAACGTTTGGGACAAATTCACGGTATTGTCAAATTGAGCTTTGATCCGTTCTCAAGTGAATGTTAAGTACAACGATACCGCTACGGCTACGATTACCCGCCAATTGCAGGGGCAATCTCCTTACGTGTTTAATGGCGGGGTAACGTATTGGGACGAAGCCAAGAAGTTCAACGTAAGTTTAATGGCCAACCGCGTTGGTCAGCGAATTTCTGTGGTAGGTTCGGTAAATCAATTTGGAAATGAAGATGAACCAACACTTTGGGAAAATGGTAGAACGGTTGTCGATCTTTCGCTTACCAAATCTTTCTTGAAAGAAAAGTTGGAAGTTCGTGTTACCGGCCGTGATTTGTTGGCGCAGCGTCAATACTTCTATTGGGATTTGAACGGAAACGGCAAATTGGATTCCGATGCTGGCGGTTATGGAGACATTGTTCAAACCAAATCTACCTTGGTAGATCGAATTGTTGATCCCATTACCGGTTATGAAATTGTTCCTACGGGTTCTGCTCCAAGCGATGTTGTACGTTGGAGCACGGTTTTTGGGCGCACCATCAACTTGCAGTTGACGTACAAGTTTTAAAAAAGTTTATATCCATATTTTAACGAGCTCAGGTACATTCACTTACCTGAGCTTTTTTGTTCAGAACAATTTTATTGGAACTGCCGTTTTTCCGCTCATTGGGTTGTCTCGTCCTTACACAAGGGGGCTACCTCTCCGAAAACGGGGGCTACCCTTCGACTTCGCTCAGGGACCGTCGGCCCCTACCCACGTCAAATTTACTGCATTTCCAATTCCTAGCCGTATAGAAACGTTTATAAACGTTTCTATACGGCTAAATCTGTCTCGTCCTGAAATAGGTTTACACCAAAAAAGAACCTATGGAAAGATTATTTAAACCTTTATTAAGACAATTTAAAAATGGCAAATTGTTCTTAACTGATGAAGAAAAGCTGACGATTATCAAGGAAC
>JAIYBD010000034.1 GCA_027488715.1 Bacteroidota bacterium
CAAATCAGCCAAAATATCCACCAGTTTTTGATTTGCTGGTGTGGCCGATTTTAACTTCTCTACAAATTGCGCTTGTTTTTCGAAACGAACATCCATGACCAAATCTAGGATTTTTTTTTTTTTTTTTGCAAAACTTAATTTTTTATTTAGGGTTTATCGCAATTTTCTGGAAAAGGTTTTTTAATTTTTTGTAAAAACCCCAATGAATACTCAAAAAAATAGCCCGATTGAGCTTTTTTGAAAGAAATCAAATTTTTAACGCCTTCTCATCCGTTTTTTTTCTGTATAGTTTGATTTCACCTTTGCAAAACAAACTTCATAAACATGAAAACATTGCAAAAGAAATTGAAAAGCGGAATCATTTGGGGAATGGTTCTGTTCGGGTCGATTCAATGGTCCATGGCCCAACGGGCTGCCTTGGTTTCCATCGACCTGCGTGGAATGGCTGGAATTGATTCTTCCATGATTGCTCAAATTGCCAGAACGGAAGCATCCAAAGTCGTTTCTTTCGAAATGATGGATCGCTACGATATCGAAGAAATTCTTCGTCAGAAAAATACCACTAATGAACCCTGTTACAGCAAAACGTGTTTGGTGAATCAAGGTAAAATTTTAGGGGCCCAAATCATGATCACCGGAACGGTAGAACGCTTAGGTAATAAAATTTCGGTGAATCTTCGCGAGATTTCGGTCAACGAAGACAAAATCACCAAGACCTACGTTGAGGAGTATTTGTATCTCCCCTCCGAATTGAATCGCATTTTTCGGGTGAGTTTCAACTCCATGTACGGAAAAACCATCGATGGAGTAGAGTTGAAAAGTCTCACCGATCCCACCTATTTACCAGGCGGTAGCAACAATCCCGAATCCATTATTTTAAAAACCGCCGGACCACGATTTGGATTCACTGGGTTTACAGGTAGAGCTGCCGAATACATTCAACGTCCGAAAGCAGATGGAGGTTTAGAAGGAATTCCAGTCATGTTTCAATTTGGATATCAATTTGAAAAGCAATACCTCAACGAAGGAAATTTTCAGGGATTGCTCGAGTTTATACCCATGATTACCGGCGCCGACCAAGGCCAATTCATTCCATCATTCTCCTTGTTGAATGGGTTTAGAAGTCAGAAAACAGGATTGGAAATAGCATTCGGACCTTCCTTTTCATTCAGCAAAGTTGCCGAAGGATATACCGACTCTTCCGGCGCTTGGAAGTTCGCTTATTTCGCTCCGGCTCCATACCAACTGGAAGAACGCTTGGATTCTCGTGGAACCACCCGTTTAAACCCAAGTTTTATCATTGGAGTTGGAAAAACATTTAAAAAAGGTCGAATGAATATGCCGGTGAATGCCTGGGTTCGCCCATCCAAATCCAGTACTCAATTCGGTGTAAGTTGGGGTTTCAACGTACAGAAAGCAAAAGTTAAAGCGGTGGAAAATTTCCGATAATCTTTCAAAATAAAAAGATCTAACTAACCATGAAAAGAAAAACCTGCCCCCTCAGGTTTTGGGTCGCCTCATCGAGGCGACCTTTTTTTTGTCGTTGTAAATGGTCGGTCGCTGATTTTCTCGGTTTTCTTTCCTAATTTTCCCCCATGAAGAAATTTTGGTTTTCAACGCTGTTATCCCTCGGAGTTTTTGCATCGAACGCTCAACCCAATCGCTGGAACAATGGTCCAAGAGATGATCGTTCTACGTGGTTCGCCGTAACACATGCCACCATTCAGGTTTCGCCCAAAGTTCAAATCAAGGATGCAACCTTGGTTTTTCGCGACGGTAAAATTGTGGAGATTGGAAAGGATATTAAACTTCCCGCTGGTGCCGTTATTAAAGATTTGGCCGGTGCTATGGTTTATCCCGCTTTCATCGATGCGTGGAGCACCTATGGCGTTGAAGTGCCTCCCGGAGGCGCTCCCCGTGGGCGCGGACAACAACATGCGCCCGAACGACCCGGTGCCTTCGCCGTAAACGATGCTATTCGTACCGATCAAAAAGCGGCTGATTTGTTTCGATTCCAATCCGACAAAGCCGAGCGCTTTCGAAAAATGGGCATTGGATTAACCGCAACGTTTGTGGAAGATGGAATTGCTCGCGGAACTTCGGCTGCGGTTTTTACCGGAAATGGAGAAGAAACCCAATTGCTTTTTCATCCTTCCGTTGGTCGACATTTCTCCCTCAACAAAGGGTCATCCAAGGAAGATTACCCCGAATCGCTCATGGGACAAATCGCGTTGTTGCGCCAAACCCGTGCCGATGCGTTGTGGTACCAAAATACCAAACCCGCCTTCCGCGATTTGGCCCTGGAGGCATGGATTGCCACCGAAAATTTGACCGATTTTTTTGAAACCCGCGGAGAATACGATGCTTTGCGTTTAGCTGAACTGGCCAAAGAATGGAAAAGACCAGCCGTGATCAAAGCTCAAGGGAATGAATATCAATTCATGACGAGTTTGAAAAATTACCCGGGAAATACCTACATCCTTCCATTAACCTTTCCCGATGCAAAAGATGTTGAGCATCCCTTAGATGCTCAGAATGTTACGCTTAGCGAAATGAAACATTGGGAATTGGCACCGTCCAATCCGGCTGCCTTCGCTAAAAATCAAATTCCGTTCGCATTCACCACTTCCGGCTTGAAACCCGGAGAAGATGTTTTTGCAGCGGTTCGTTTGGCCCTTCAATATGGACTTTCCTACGAGTCGGCCCTTTCAGCTTGGACCACCGTTCCTGCTTCTATTTTGGGTTTACAATCCAGCATCGGAACGTTGGAAAAAGGGAAAATTGCTAGTTTCATGATTGTTACCGATTCTCTTTTCTTAGAGAATTCCAAAATTCAAGAACTGTGGGTCAATGGAAAATCGTTTTCTTACAATACCATCGATTCTTTACTTCCAAAGGGTAAATACACCCTAAATTGGGGAAGTAAATCGTACAAAGCAGAGATCAATTCCGGCACATCGTTATCCGGCAAAATTTGGATGGATTCCACCTCCACCGATTTTTCTTGGCAACATTTTCAAGGAAACGTCAACGGAAGCGTTACGCTTCAGAAAAAATCGTTTCGATTGTACGGCTGGTTGAAGAACAACGGTTTAGAAGGGAAAGCCACCGCCGAGGATGGATCTGAAATTCCGTTTTCTTTGGTATGGAAAGAAGCCTCCTCCCCCGATACTTCCACCAAAACTCGAAAATCTTTGGTGTCATTCAAAGACGCATCTCCTTCATTTTTCCCGCAAATGGGATTAGGTGCCACCAAGCCCTGGTCGGAACAGCCGCAACTCAACGCCAGAATCAACAATGTGACCATTTGGAGCATGGGAAAAGATTCGGTTTTTGTGGGCGATGTCTTGATTCGCCAAGGGAAAATTGTTCGGGTTGGGCGCTTAGGTGATGTGGAAGATGTTGAAATGGTGATCGATGGAACCGGAAAACACCTCACTCCCGGGTTGATCGACGAACATAGCCACATTGCCATTACCCGGGGAGTAAACGAAGGAACAAGAAACGTAACTTCGGAATGCGACATCGACGATGCCTTGGATTGTTCCGACATCAACATTTACCGTCAGTTATCGGGTGGGGTAACCACTTCCCATTTGTTGCACGGTTCGGCCAACCCCATTGGAGGTCAAACCGCGTTGATCAAGCTGCGTTGGGGTGCTACATCTCCCTTTGAATTGCGTTTTCAAGGCGCCGATCCCTTCATCAAATTTGCTTTGGGTGAAAACGTGAAGCAAAGCAACTGGGGAATGAGTCCAAAAACCAGGTACCCTCAAAGTCGAATGGGCGTAGAACAAGTGTATTTCGATGCTTTTTCTCGCGCCAAAGAATACGAAGCTGCCCGCAAGAAATGGATGGCCAACGGAAGTAAAAAAGAATTAGAGCCTCGCCCCGATTACACCCTCGAAACCTTGGTTCGAATCCTCAATAACAAAGAATTCATCACCTGCCACTCCTACGTTCAAAGCGAAATCAATATGCTGATGCACGTGGCTGATTCGATCGGATTTAAAGTCAATACCTTCACCCACGTGTTGGAAGGCTACAAAGTTGCCAAAGAATTGAAAGCCCACGGCGCCTACGCCTCCACCTTTTCCGATTGGTGGGCGTACAAGTACGAAGTGGTGGATGCCATTCCTCATAACGCGGCCTTGTTAACCCAAGCAGGCGTGGTGACGTGCATCAATTCCGACGATGCTGAAATGGCCCGCCGATTGAACCAAGAAGCAGCCAAAACCATCAAGTACGGCGGGTTAACTCCCGTTCAGGCTTTGGCCACTGTTACCCTTAATCCAGCTAAAGCATTGCATATCGATGGAAAAGTAGGAAGCATTGAAGTGGGCAAAGATGCCGATTTGGTTCTTTGGAGCCACAACCCTTTGAGCATCGATGCGAAAGTTGAGATGACCTTGGTGGATGGAAAAATGGCGTTTAACAAGCAGGAAGATGCCAAAAATCAAACGAGAATGCAAGCCGAACGCCAGCGATTGATTTTGAAAATGCTGGAGGCGAAAAAAGGAGGAAAACCCACTTCCAAGCCCGTGGTGAAGGAAAAGCGATTGTACCACTGCGATACGATTGGCGATTGATGAATCCGGTTTTGGTGGAGCAGTGGAGGGGGAATTTGGTTGAAACCCTTCACCGAGGGGCCGTTTGCGTGGCGGATGCCGAGGGAAATGTGGTGTTTTCAACGGGAGATATCCACCAAAAAACGTATCCCCGCTCGGCCTTGAAATTCTTGCAGCACTTGGTGCTTTTGGAGAGCGGAGCGGCCGAACATTTTCAGTTTACCCTGGCAGAAATAGCCTTGATGGCCGGTTCCCACAACGGAGAATCCCATCATGTAGAAACAGCTCAATCGATCCTTCAAAAAATTGGTTTGGGCGAATCGCATTTGCAATGCGGCGCTCATCCTCCGTTTTGGCCGGCCGAGGCCGAACGGTTTTTCCGACAGAATCGAACGGCCAATCAACTGTTCAACAATTGCTCGGGCAAACACGCTGGATTTTTGGCCGCTTGCATTTTCTTCGGTTATCCCCTTGAAAACTATGTAGATCCCGAACATCCGCTCCAACAGAAGATCTTGAAAAAAGTCATGAAATTTTGCAACATCAGCGAGGTTCCCCCTGTTGCTATCGATGGATGTTCGGCACCGATTTGGGGGTTGAGCGTTTACGAGCAAGCCGTAGGTTACGCTCAGTTGGTGCACCAAAGTCGGTTCGAGCATGCTCCCGGGAAAGCCTGCCGCGTGTTGTTGGAGGCCGTTTCGGCCCATCCAGAAATGGTGGCAGGAACCGATCGCTACGACACCGAAATGATGCAGTTGCTGGGCGATCGGGTGGTGGGAAAGGTGGGAGCAGAAGGCATCTTCTGCCTTGGATTTCGACGTAAAAATTGGGGAGCCTGTATAAAAATCGACGATGGAAAAATGCTTCCTCAGTACCTCATCGCGCAAGAATTGTTGAATCATTTCGAGGAATTAACCGATTTTGAACGGAATGCCTTGAAAAAATGGAACGATCTTCCCGTGGTAAATTGGAAAGGAATTCGTACGGGTGAACATCGTTCGAAGTTATCTTTGCCGCGTGAATAACATCTTGGATTTAAAGCCCGTTTTGCACGGCCCTTCGAAAAAATTTTTCATCACCACCCACCACAAACCCGACGGCGATGCCATGGGTTCTTCTTTGGGTTTGTATCATTATTTAAAGAAATTGGGGCATCAGCCCACGGTGGTTACCCCCAACGATTACGGATCTTTTCTCTTTTTCCTTCCCGGTGAAAAATCCGTTATCCAGTACGAATCCGATCCTCAGCAGGCTTTTTCGGCCTTGAAAGATAGCGATTACATCTTCTGTTTGGATTTTAATCGGCTTTCGAGAATCAATGAATTGGGCGATGCCGTTCGTGCCGCGCAGCAACCGAAAATCATGATTGATCACCATTTGGAGCCGGAAGATTTTGCGCAATTTCAATTGCACGATTCCAAGGCGGCCGCCACGGCGGAATTGATTTTTCAATTGATGGTATTGATGGGCGATTTGCACCTGATGGATGTCGAAATTGGAACGTGTTTGTACACCGGAATCATGACCGATACCGGCTCCTTCCGATTTGCTTCTACTTCGGCGGAAATTCATCGAACCATTGCATTTTTGAAGGAATCTGGGGTAGATCATGTGAAAATTCACGAAGCCATTAACGACAGTTGGAGTTTCCGCAGATTGCAATTTATGGGGTACGTTTTGGCGAATAAACTCCAATATCTTCCAGAAAAGAAAACGGCCTACATCACCATTACTGCCCAGGAATTGTTGGACTATGATGTTCAGACGGGAGATACCGAAGGCCTAGTGAATTATGCGTTGAGCATTGAAGGAGTGAAATTTGCGGCACTGATGGTTGATCGTACCGTTATGGTGAAGATTAGTTTTAGAAGTAAAGGAACGGTTCCCGCCAATGAATTTTCGGCCCTGCATTTTCATGGTGGCGGACATTTAAACGCAGCTGGCGGGCAAAGTTCGGAATCCTTAGAATTGACTGAAAGGCGTTTTTTAGAAGCATTGGAAAACTTTTACCCTCAAATCATTCGTGATGAAAAGCATTAACATTTGGTGGCTTATCGGAGCCCTTTTCTTGGGAAGTTGCGGCTCGAAAAAGGAATCGGCACGTCCGAAGGACGATGGATTTCGAGCCGATGAAAGTGGATATAAAATCAAGATTCATCGAAAAGGAAATGGGAAATCGCCCCAAGTGGGAGATTTAATTCAGTTGGTTTGGAAGCAGAGTTACCAAGATTCGGTGATGCGAAATGCCAACGAGGAATTGACCATTCAATTGACCAATCCGGAATTTCATGGGGATTTATTTCAGGCCCTGTTGGGTTTGAAAGAGGGCGATAGTGCCACCATTTTGGTTCCCATCGATTCGTTGCTGAGCTCGGAGAAATACCGGAAAGCTGGTCTTGCAAAACTGTTTAAACCCAAAACCTTCATTCGAAACGAAGTGGTGATTCACCGCATTTACAACGAGGACCAATTGTTGGCCGATACCATGAAACTTCGGCATCCGGATGTAGCCATGGATCCCCAAGGGTTTTACGTGGTTTATTTGAAAAAAGGAAGTGGTCCATTCGCAAAAATGGGCAACAAAATCAAAGTGAAGCAAGTGGGAAGCATGTTGGATGGAACGTTGTTCTCTACCACCGATGCTGTTATTGCCAAAGACGGTGGCATTTTTAATCCGGCCATCGAGTACGGTCCCATCGAGTTGGAGGTGGGGAACAAAAATTACCCGCCCGGCTGGAATCGGTTGTTTCCACTTCTGCGGAAGGGCGATCGGGTGCAGGTTTACTTTCCCAGTTATTTGATGTTTGGGCCGAAGGGAGAACCTTTTTACGGAGTTCCTCCATTCACGTCGGTCATCTATGAATTTGAAATTCTCGACTTACGATGAAGACCTTTTTTTTAGGAATGTGCGGCACGCTGATGCTGTTCGGTTGCACTTCTTCCGTCCCTGAGAGCGCTGAAAAAAAGGAAGAAACGCGTACGTTGAAAAACGGGGTGGTGATTCATTACGTTCACAAAGGAAGCGGTACGGCA
>JAIYBD010000116.1 GCA_027488715.1 Bacteroidota bacterium
CGAACAGGCAACTGATGGGGTATATGGCCGAAGGGAGCGCCGAATGCAACAGGATATTTATATTCAGATACGGCTTCCCAAACCACTTCTTCCACGGTTTTTCCAAAAGGAACCTGATGATCCTTCATGTCGGTAAGGCCTCCAACCACCAATCCAGCTAATTTTGCCAATCTTCCCGATCGTTTTAACGTTTCCATCATTCGGTCGATGTGGTAGATGTACTCATCCAAATCTTCCAAAATGAGGATTTTCCCTCGGTAGTCAAATTCAGAGATGGAATCGATGTTGGAAACCAAAACAGAAAGATTTCCGCCCACCAAAATTCCTTGAGCACTTCCGTTTCTTTGGAAAGAATGATTTTCCCAGGACCACGACCAAGGTTTTCCGGAAGCAATCTCAAGGGCAGGTTGAATGCCCTGTTGGATTTTTCCATCTTTCAAAAAATTCAGAAGCATTTCACCGTGCACCGTTGGAATCCCTCGCTTGGTGGCTTTGGCATGAATAATGGTAACATCACTGAAACCAATCAATGGCTTAGGGCGCTTTATCCAAAATTCCCAATCGATACGCTCTACCATTTTTACGCTTCCATATCCACCTCGAACCGCCCAAAGGGCATCAACTTCAGGATCGTGCAAAAAGTCGTTGAATTCAAGGGCCTTTTGTTCGCCTGTACCGGCTAACTGTCCGTATTTCTCATCGATATTCCCCGCCAATTTCACTTCAATTCCTTGGGAATTCAGCCATTGGATGGCGGGTTGAAGGTCATTCAAATCCATCCAACGGGCCGTTGCTACCAAACCGATGGTAGAAATAGAATGCAACCGCTCTTCACTTCCGAATAATTGGACCATGCACAAAGTAAACTAAAATTATCGTTTACCTTTGTGAAAATTTTTTTTATGGCTCTAAAATGTGGTATTGTCGGATTGCCCAACGTAGGGAAATCAACCTTATTCAACTGTTTATCGAATGCTAAAGCCCAAGCGGCAAATTTTCCATTTTGTACCATCGAACCCAACTTGGGTGTGATTACCGTACCCGATGCCCGATTGAACGCTTTGGTTGAAATTGTTAATCCACAAAACACCCAACCGGCCACCGTAGAAATTGTTGATATCGCCGGATTGGTTCAGGGCGCCTCCCGAGGTGAAGGTCTTGGGAATAAGTTCTTGGCAAACATTCGCGAAACCAATGCCATTTTGCACGTTTTGCGTTGCTTCGACGATCCGAATATTGTTCACGTTCATGGTAATGTAGATCCCATTCGAGATAAAGAAATCATCGATACCGAACTTCAATTGAAAGATATGGAATCGGTAGAGAAGAAAATTCAGAAAGTAGAGCGCGCAGCAAAATCGGGCGACAAGGATGCCAAGAAAGCCTTTGAGGTTTTGACCGAATTTAAAAATACCTTGGCCCAAGGAAAATCGGCCCGTCAACTCGAAACGTCTCCGGAGGATCGGGAGCACATTGCCGATTTGTATTTGCTTACCGACAAGCCGGTTTTGTACGTTTGCAACATCGATGAGAACGACTTGAAAAAAGGCGGTTCGAATGCCTGGGTAGAATCGGTAAAATCCATGGCGGCGGCTGAAGGTTCTGGAGTTATGATTGTTTCTGCTGCGGTGGAAGCCGATATTGCCGAATTGGAAAGCTTTGAAGACCGTCAGGTCTTTTTAGAAGAATACGGACTCAAAGAAAGCGGAATGGAGCAATTGATTCGCGCTGCGTACGATTTATTGAATTTACAAACCTACTTTACGGCGGGCGAAAAAGAGGTTCGTGCTTGGACCATTCACAAAGGTTCTACGGCTCCACAGGCCGCCGGGGAAATCCATACCGATTTTGAAAAAGGGTTTATTCGTGCAGAAGTGATCAAGTACGACGATTTCATTCAATTCAAAAGCTGGTCGGCTTGCCGTGATGCAGGAAAAATTTCGGTTGAAGGCAAAACCTACATTGTTCAAGACGGCGATTTGATGTTGTTCCGTTTTAATGTTTAATGATGCGTTTTTTTTTCCTTCTGTTGTTGTTGGGTTCGTCTGTTTTCGGATGGAGTCAGTACCAACCGTGGAAAAATATTGAACCCGGTGTTCACCAGTTTCGTGGATTGTTTCCTCCTTTGCGCAATGCGTTTCTAGTGGAAGATGGCAAGGATGGATTTTATTTGATCAGTACACCGTACAATTCGGCCGATCAAGCCGCCATGATCAATTCCATTCGAACTGATTTTCCGGGTAGAAAGTTAAAGGCGCTGATTGTGGTGGAGCAAGATTATGCTTCTGCAGCGGGCGCCTTTCTAATTACCTCTACTTTGGGCAAGGTACCTGTTTACGCTGCGAACAACCTTGTTTTTACCGAAGAAGAGAAGTACACCTTCCTCTCTAAAAATCCCAAAAACCAAGAAGCGGGTAAATTCTCTGTTTTGTTAGACCTCAAACCCTCGTTCAAAACGAAGTATGGAGAGATGACCGTCAAGAAAATTGGCACTTCCTGCGGAAACCCGGGTATCGTGGTGATGATTCAACCTTCGGGTACGCTTTTTTGCGCCTCTTCATGGATTGAAACCCCTTTTCCACTTACACCTTCTTGGACCTATTCCGTTATGATGGCCGATTTTCATCGGGTTTTCGACATGAACCCGAGTAGGATTTTTGGAGGACTTTCTTCCGAGGCGTACCCTAAATTTAAGGTTTGGGAAATTCGAAGGAATTGGGAGCAATGGTTTGTTGATTACCGATATCGAAAAAAAGAAAAAATGACTGCTTCGGAATTCTTTCAAAGCATGAAACAACGTGGGTCTCAATTTCCATGGGTTCCAAATGACGAAAAAAGTTTAGAAATTCTGTGGAAATTTGGGTGGAGTGCCCTGTAAAAATCACAATTTTATTACCTTTGATTCATGGATATTATTGCGCCCTTATTTACACTCGACGGATTGATTAGCCTCTTAGCCTTAACGGTTTTAGAGATTGTACTAGGAATCGACAACATCATTTTCATTTCAATCCTCACCGATAAACTTCCTTCAGCCATGAAGAAGCGAGCTCGTTTTTGGGGATTGGTAGGGGCATTGGGTATGCGGATTATTTTATTGAGTTTCATCAGTTTCTTAACTGGAATGACTTCAACCCTTTTCAGCTTTGCTGATTTTGACTTTTCGGGAAGGGATTTGATTTTATTGGCTGGCGGTTTGTTTTTATTGTACAAATCAGCCGTGGAATTGCACGAGAAAATCAATAAGCCCCATCACACGGCTGAAGGTGGTAAACAAGTGCAAAGTTTTGCGTCGGCCATTACTCAAATAATTCTCATCGACATTGTTTTTTCCTTTGATTCCATCTTAACGGCCATAGCCATTTCCAACATTAAAGCCATTATGATTGGCGCCGTGGTGATCTCGATGATTATCATGATGATTTTTTCAGGCGCCGTTGCCGAATTCATCAACCGACGTCCAACCATGAAAATTCTTGCACTTACCTTTTTGTTGATGATCGGCGGAATTTTAGTTTTAGAAGCTTTCCATTCTTCCATCTCCAAGGATTATTTGTACACGGCCTTGGCTTTTTCATTTACGGTTGAATTGCTTAATAGCCGGATGCAAAAGAAAATGGCGCAAGCTAAAAAAGATCAACAGCATTGATCCAATACGGATTTTTCCGATTTTTTATTGCTTTCGTTTCCATTCTTCCTTGGAAGTTGGTAGAGATTCTTGCTGTCGTTTCCTCCTTTATTTTTTTCCTTTTCCCTTATCGAAAATCAACCATCGAATCCAATTTAACTCGCTGTTTTCCCCAAGCAACTGCTCCTGAAATTACCCGCATTCGAAACAAGTATTACCGGTTTTTGAGTCGATTATTCTGGGAAACTTTGAAAGGCTATTCCGTTTCACACCAGCAAGCAAAAAAGAGATTCATCTTCAAAAATCCCGAAGTCGTTCAACAATTTCTGGATCAGGATCGGTCTGTAATCGGGTTAGCTGCTCATTACGGAAATTGGGAATTGGGCGCCTTGAGTTCGGGTTTATTTTTTCACCGCGTCATGGGCTTGTACAAGCCCATCAAAAACCAACGAATTAACCGATTTATACGCGAAAGGCGCGGTCAATTTGGCCTTCAGCTTGGGGCCATTGAGCACACCCACCGCCTATTTGCAAAAAATCAAGATCCCGCACATCTGTTTTTGCTGGTTGCCGATCAACAACCCAGCAACCGAGAAAAATCGATATGGACTACTTTTTTCAACCAAGATACTCCATGTTTGCATGGAGCCGAAATGTACGGGAGTCGATACCACATGCCCGTGGTTTGGATTGATATTGTTCCTCGAGCATTTGGACATTACGAAGCCTATTTTATTCCCCTCACCAACGATGCATCCACCCTTCAACCAGGAGAACTAACCCAAGCGTTTATGTCGCAGGTGGAAGGTCGAATTCGAAAGCAAAAAGAATTCTGGCTATGGTCCCACAAAAGGTGGAAATGGAGTAAAAATCCATAACTTTACAAAAAACTCAATCCATGAAAAAACTATTAACCCTATTATTCTTGTCAACCGCTCTTTGGGGAAATGCCCAGATTTGGCGATTCACTCATTCCTCAGGAACCTACACTCCCCTTCCGACTAACTTACCCAGCTTGGTTTCACCGGGATGGGACGATGAGTACATTCCCATTACCCTTCCCTTCAACTTTACCATTCGCAACATCACTTCCAACCAATGGGTATTGGATTCTTGGGGATATATCTCCGACGATTCTACATCGGAGACTGCGATTCTTGCCGGATTCGTTTGCGATTTACAGGATCTCGGAAATTTAACAGGAACCACAGGAATTTCTCCCATTCGGATGCAAACCACTGGGACTACCCCCAACCAGATCGTGAAAATTGAATTCGTAAATGCTGGGTTTTATACCGGAGATTCTACGGAATTCGCCAACTTCCAAATTTGGATTTATGAAAATAACACCATTGAATACCGTTTTGGACCAAATTCCTACCTTTCAGGCACCAATGCGTTCGATGGATCAACCGGTCCCATTGTAGGAATTGGAAATGATGTAACCAATGGCCTTGATGAAATGTATCTTCTAGACAGTATTTCCGCAAGTCCGGTCATGGTATTTCTTCAAAATGCTACTTCTCCTTTGGAATTGGATGATGCCCCGGCCAATGGAAAAATTTACCGATTTGAAAAAACTACTCCAGCCAATAGTTTGTCGTCAAATGAGCAAAAAACAAAGATTTATCCCAATCCTGCCAACGATTTTTTGTACATTTCCGATGTTCAACGCGGAGATTTTATTTCGTTGCTGAATATGGACGGACAAATCGTTTGGAGTGCTCAAGCCCAACAACCAAAGGTCGAAATTCCCATTTCGGAATTGCCTCAAGGCTTGTACTTGTTGAGTACCAATAACAAATGGAACTATAGGGTTGAGAAAATTCTGATTCAGCACTAATCTGAAAAAACCTCGAGAGATTTCGGGGTTTTTTTATGAAAAACTTAAACACTGCAGCGATTAAAAATGTTTATCCTTCAGGTTCATTGTACCTTTGAATTATGAAAATAGGGGTTGTTTGTTATCCAACGTACGGGGGTTCTGGAGTTATTGCAACGGAATTAGGTAAAGCCATGGCCAGAGCGGGGCATGAAATTCATTTCATATCCTACGCCCAACCGGCCCGTTTGGATGCTTTTACGGAAAACGTTTATTTCCACGAAGTGAATTCCATCAAATATCCCTTATTCGAACACGAACCTTATGTTTTGGCCCTGGCATCCAAATTGGTGGATGTGGTTCAATATGAAAAGTTGGAAATCCTTCACATCCACTACGCCATTCCTCACGCAACGGCCGCGTTTTTAGCTCAATCCATTCTGAGAGAAAAGGGCATCAATATTCCTTTTGTTACCACCTTGCACGGGACCGACATCACCATTGTAGGAAAAGATGCCACCTTTGAACCGGTGGTTTCTTTCAGCATTAACCATTCCGATGGGGTAACTGCGGTGTCGGAATCGTTGAAAGCCGACACGTTGAAGCATTTCCATGTGGGTAAAGAAATTCAGGTTATTCCCAATTTTATTGATTTTAACCGATTCAAATATTCGCCAAAGGATCACTTCAAAACAGCCATTGCACCGAATGGCGAAAAAATTCTGGTCCACACCTCCAACTTCAGAAAAGTAAAGCGCATCGACCATGTGATCGAGATTTTTGCTAAAGTACGTGCCGAAATACCGTCTAAACTTCTTTTGGTGGGCGATGGCCCGGAACGTCGAAATGCCGAAATGCTCTGTCGGGAATTGAACGTAACTGAAGACGTGCGATTTCTTGGTAAGCAAGACGCCATCGAGGAAATTCTATCTGTTTCCGACCTTTTCCTCATGCCATCGGAAACGGAGAGCTTTGGTTTGGCCGCCTTGGAAGCCATGGCTTGCCGGGTTCCGGTTGTTTCTTCCAATACGGGTGGTATTCCCGAAGTGAATGTGGAGGGAGTAACTGGCTATTTGCGCTGCACCAACGATGTTCAAGGCATGGCCGACGCGGCCATTTCGGTATTAAGCAATCAAGAGTTACTCGATCAAATGAAGGAGCAGGCCTATCAACATGCCAGGAAATTTGATATCCAAGAGATTATGCCCTTGTACATTGCTTTTTATCAAAAATTTTTAGCTTAATCTATTCAAGCAACAACGCTTCGAACGGCCATTCCTCCAGGACGAACAAATTTATTTTCTCCGGCTTTTGCCCAAATGGCCATGGTCACTTTCCGCAAGGCTTGCGGAAGAAAATCTTCCACCAACAACTCCGGCTCCAAACCGCAACTTTCCAAAAAATGATAGCGAACGGCTACTTCGTAGGGAAGCACTCCAATTTTTTGATTTTTGTACCAAACCTGTCCAACCTTCATCGGAAATAACTTTCCCGATGTCCAAACGACCTGCAGTTTAGTTCCTTTTTGTAAAGGTGGATTTGGAAGTCGATCTTCAATGAGCAAACATAGGCCTACGACCGACTTTTTCTCGCGAATGCTAAAGAAACTCATGGCCGACCTCCTTGCATCAGGGAATCCATCCAACTTCCTAAACAATCCCAATGACGAATTTCGGGCTCGTTGGATGG
This sequence comes from Bacteroidota bacterium, assembly GCA_027488715.1. GTDB lineage: Bacteria > Bacteroidota > Bacteroidia > UBA7662 > CANHCV01 > CANHCV01. The sequence goes on from JAIYBD010000116.1 coordinate 7,140, forward strand.
CGTTACCACACCATAACACAAATCACAAACATCTTCTACAACCACCAAATGTTGGTTATCGCAATAACAGGAATTTTGATTTTGTTTCATCGCTCATCGTTTTGATCATTCAAAATTGAGCGATGGCTGTGCCATCTTAAGACACGCTTATTTTCCGAAATGCTGAAGTCGAAGTTTGGTGATGACTCTTTTGGTGTATTCCGGGAAATCTCCGTCCATCATCCACTGGTAGTAAGAAGGTTCAAATTGAAAGACCTCAGTAACAGAACGGCCCTTGTGTTTTCCAAAATTGAAAACAGGGATATTTTTTTCGTTGTACACGATACGGCCGGCCAAATCGACGGACTTGTTGTTTTTTGCGGTGTAGCGGTGGAGGAAATCCACATCGGGTTTGATGGTATCGGGATACCGCTCCAATTGCGCAAGAAGGATTTCATAAGTGGCCGTGATATCGGCTTCCGCCGAATGCGCATTGGTTAAATCTTTTTGGCAGTAGAAACGATAGGCCGCTTTCAAATCGCGGGGTTCGTTTTTGTGGAAGATGGCTTGAACGTCAACAAACCGTCGGCCATCCAATTCAAATTCCACCCCAACCCGAAGAAACTCTTCTACCAAAAAAGGAATATCGAAGTAATTGCTGTTGTAGCCAGCAAAATCACAATCTTCCAAAAATAAAAAAATCTCTCCCGCCACATCTTCGAAACTTGGTTCGTTGGCCACCATTTCATTGGTAATGCCATGAATTTTGGAAATGGCCTCAGGAATGGGAATTTCTGGATTCAACCTGCGGTGGTAATGAATCTTTTCACCATTGGGAAGCAATTTCAAGATGGCGATCTCAACAATGCGATCGCCTCCAATTTTTAAACCGGTGGTTTCTAAATCAAAAAATGCGAGGGGACGGGAGAGCGTTAAAATCATGATCTTAGAATAAGTTCATGTTATCTAAAACGTCCATCACTTCTTTTACAGCAACCGAAGAAGCTTCCAAGAGGGCTTTTTCATCATCGTTCAATTTCAATTCGATGATTTTTTCCAATCCATTCTTACCTAAAATGGCTGGAACACCCAAATACACATTGTTCATTCCATATTCTCCTTCGAGCAAAGCGCAAACGGGGAAAATTCGCTTGGAATCTTTCACAATAGCTTCAACCATTTGAGCTGCAGCTGCACCTGGGGCATACCAAGCAGAAGTACCCAATAGATTTACGATTTCACCGCCGCCCACTTTGGTACGGTGGATGATTTCGTTCAAGCGACCTTCTTCCACCAATTCCGTTACAGGAATTCCCGCAACCGTGGTGTAACGAGGAAGAGGAACCATGGTATCGCCATGACCACCCATCAAAACGGCTTGAATGTCTTTAGGCGAGCAGTTCAACTCGGTTGCAAGGAAGGCACGGTAGCGAGCGGTATCCAAAATACCCGCCATACCAATCACTTTACTGCTGTGTTTTTTGGCTGTTTTGTACGCACAATACGTCATTACATCCAACGGATTCGAAACCACAATGATCACGGCATCTGGAGAAAACTTGATCACCTGCTCTGTTACGCTCTTAACGATGTTGGCGTTGGTCGCGATGAGGTCATCGCGGCTCATCCCTGGCTTACGAGGCAATCCGGAAGTAATCACAACCACATCAGAATTAGCCGTTTTGGAATAATCATTGGTAGCGCCAACCGTACGGGTGTCGTACAAATTGATAGGGGCTGTTTGCCACATGTCCAACGATTTGCCTTCGGCAAAATTCTCCTTAATATCCAACAACACTACCTCGTTCACAAAATCTTTGTGCGCAATAACGTCGGCACAAGTAGCGCCTACATTTCCGGCGCCGATGACAGATACTTTCATGTAAAAAAACTTTTTCGCAAAATTACAGTTTTTCCTTAAAAACCGCCGATAAATTTCGCTGATTTGTGTTATTTTTGGCGCACTTGAAATCGAAGAAATCTATGGCTATGAAAAATAAAATTTTCTCAACCGTTCTTGCCCTATTCTTGGCAATTTTAGGAACCCAGGCGCAGCAAAATGTGCGAAATTTCGGATGCGGAACTCAACCCTCCCAGGAGTTTTGGGATTGGTTCAATGCTTTGGACATGGAAACGTATGCTTCCGCCAATCCAAATCGTACCGAATCTACCATTTACCTTCCCGTTCAATTCCATTTGGTGGGTCCTTCAAACGGAGCTGGTCGCCAAAGCACCACCCGCGCATTGGATTTGCTTTGTTCCTTGAATAGCTTTTACAAGCCGGTAGATATTCAATTTTACATGCCGTATTACATCAACACCATTCTAAATGATAATTTGTTTGATTTGAATGATTACACGGAAGGCTCTCAATTGATGATTCAGAATAATAGAGCTGATGTCATCAATGTTTACATTACCAAATTGGAAAACTTTTCAGGAGCCGGATTTGCAATTTGTGGCTACGCTAATTTACCCGGAACCGGCTCATCGGGCGCTGCAGGTGCACCCCGCGCCCAAGGCGGCATGGTTTTGGGATTGGGTGGTTGTACCGATATCAACGGAACAACCTTCCCTCACGAAATGGGTCACTTTTTATCCATGTTACACCCGTTTCAAACCACCAATGTAAATCCGATCTCGTCCCAAGCCGAATTGGTAGCCCGCCCTGGAGCAACCGGAAAAACCTATCAACCCAACTGCGGCACCAACGGTGACCGCCTTTGCGACACCGAAGCGGATTATCTGCAAGGGGGTTGGAGCGGTTGTAACATGAACCACACCCAACGGGATCGCAACAACGATGTGTTTCGTCCGGATCCAACCTTGTTCATGAGTTATTCTCCCGACAATTGCCAAACACGATTCTCTACCCAACAAATCAGTCAAATGCGCTCTACATGTAACGGGCAGCGTTCTTACCTCCAAGCCTTGGCATCTGGAAGATCTCCTGTTGATTCCGTTTGGGGTACCGCAAATTTGATTACTCCTGCAGATCAAGCAGCTAACATCCAAGGCAATTGGACAAGTTTTCGTTGGAATTCCGTAAAAAATGCTGAAAAATACCTTCTTCAAATCGCAACCGCTCGTACATTCAATCCTCAAAATATGATCATGGAGATCACCTTGGCCGATACCCAATATTTGTACACCAATTTGCAAATGAACACCTCTTCTACCTACTTCTGGAGAGTTCGCCCATACCGCACTTCCAACACCTGCGGTTTCCCATCACCCATCCGCTCTTTCACGTGCTCCACCATTCGCGGATTTTCCACTCAAGATTTAAGTGCATCACCATTCGAAGTTTACCCGAACGTGATTCAAGGGCGCGGAAACGTAACCGCTCAATTGTCACAAGACATGAGTCAGTTCACCGCAACCCTCTTGGATATTCACGGAAGAGTTCTTTCATCCCAGCATTTCAAGCAAGTGAAAAATGGCCAATTGGTTGATATCGAAATTAATACTGATAAAACCGGGATGTACATCCTTTCTTTGGAAACCGAAAAAGGACGATTCACTCAAAAAATCATGGTGAAATAATCCCAGAAAATCGTAAAAATGTGGAAAAAGGTCGGGCCGAAGCCCGACCTTTTTTTTGTACCTTAGCCCAATAGGTAGGAAGAAGCGCATGGAACAAATCATTCGAGTTTTACCCGATGCCCTGGCCAATCAAATTGCAGCCGGAGAAGTTGTACAACGACCCGCGTCGGTGGTGAAAGAACTATTGGAAAACTCCATCGATGCCGGCGCCACCGAAATCAAATTGATCAGCATTCAATCTGGAAAAAGCCTCATCCAAGTCATTGATAACGGAAAAGGAATGTCGCCCATCGATGCTCGTTTGTGTTTCGAAAGGCATGCAACTTCCAAAATCAAAGCCACCAACGACCTCTTCAATATTCAAACGCTGGGCTTTCGAGGTGAAGCCATGGCTTCCATCGCCGCCGTGGCCCAAGTCACCCTGCAAACCAAGCGAGACGAAGACGAATTGGGTACCGAAATCATCATCGAAGGAAATGAATTCAAAGGTCAATCGGCCGTTCCCATGAATTCCGGAACATCCATTTCGGTAAAAAACCTTTTCTTCAACATTCCCGCTCGGAGAAATTTTTTAAAGAACGATTCCATCGAATTGCAACACATCATCGATGAGTTCATTCGCGTAGCCCTACCCAATCCGCAAATCGCTTTCCAATTCTACCACGGCGACCGACTTTTGTATTCCCTACCCGAAGCCACCTTGAAAAAGCGCATCGTTCAAATCATGGGCGATAAGGTGGCAGAAAACATCTTCCTCGTGGAGGAAAATACCAACCTCATCGGCATTCACGGGTTCGTTGGAAAACCGCACATGGCCAAGAAAAAACGAGGCGATCAATACCTCTTCGTGAATAATCGCTTCATCAAAGATGCCTATTTGCACCACGCCATTTCAACGGCCTTTGATGGTTTACTTCCCGACGGAACCCACCCTTCCTACTTTTTAATGTTAACGGTAGATCCCCAAAGTATCGACGTAAACGTACATCCAACCAAAACCGAAATCAAATTCGAACACGCCGCCTCGCTGTATGCCATCTTGGCATCAGCCGTAAAGCGTGGGCTCGGACAAACTTCGGTAGTTTCCCAAATCGATTTTCAACCCAGCAGCGAATTCGAAAGCTACATTCAGTCGGTTCCCCAACAATCATCCGTATCCCCTCCAAGAACATCCGCAAACCCCGATTACAATCCGTTTCAAAACGATCCTTCGTACCGTTACCGCCAAGAGCAATCGGCCAAAAACTGGGAAAAGTTATATCAGGTTGAAGATATTCCCGACGAAGACCCCATTCAGAAAGCACTGTTTCAAGCGCCTGAAAAAGGTCCGAAAGCCGATGCTTTGGCGGGAACAAATTCCTTTTTTCAACTGCATTACACCTACATTTTAGCTCAGGTAAAATCAGGTTTATTGGTCATCGACCAACAAGCGGCCCACGAGCGGATTTTATTTGAATCCTTCAAAGGCATGTTGCACGATAGCGGCATTCCGCGGCAGAAATGCCTTTTTCCCGCTACGTTCGAAGTATCCAAATCCGATGCCCTGCTGCTCGAAGCCCACATCAACGATTTCATCGATGTTGGATTTGAATTGGAAATCTTTGGGGAGCAGTCCTTCATCGTTCAATCGGTTCCCACCTTATTAGAAAATCACGATCCCATTCAGTTTTTCCAGGAGTTCCTTCATTTATTCAAGGAAAAAGGTGCCCACGAAGTTTCTATCACCACCCAACTCGCCAAAAGCATGGCCAAAAGTGGTGCCGTAAAACCGGGAACCCCACTTCAACAAGAAGAAATGTCGGCCTTGTTCGACCATCTCTTCGCCTGCGAAACTCCGGGATTTTCCCCCTTCGGAAAACCAACCGTGGTTACTTTACCCCTCACCGAAATTCAACATAAGTTTCAGCCATGATGCAACTGACTCCCGCCGTAAAAAACATCTTGATCATCTGTGTTTTGCTGTTTTTTGCAAAATTCGGACTCGAACAACAAGGAATCGACTTGAATCGAATCTTGGGAATGCATTATCCCTTTTCCTCTTTGTTTCGACCACATCAATTGGTGAGTTACATGTTCATGCACGCCGACATTGGCCATATTTTCAGTAATATGATCGGGTTTGTTTTCTTTGGCAGAATGCTCGAGCAAGTTTGGGGCACCAAACGATTCATCAATTTTTTTCTTCTCACCGGACTTGGTGCCTTGGTTTTTCACTACGGATACATTGGTTACCAGGTGATGCAATTGAAAGACGGATTGTTGGCCCTTGGCTTAAAATCGGATGATTTAGATGCCTTGTTGTCGTTGAACCGCATCGACGATTTGGAATTGATCAATAAAAATTTATCCAACCTGATGCCGGGCATTGCACCGGAAAATCAAGAATTGGTGGTTCCTGTTCTTTCCCAATTGTACGGTTATTTGGAGGAGCCCACTATTGGAGCTTCGGGAGCCTTGTTCGGCATCATTGGCGCATTCGCATTTTTGTTCCCCAATACCGAAATCTTTTTATTGTTCCCTCCCATTCCCATCAAGGCCAAATGGTTGGCCATTGGATACGGTGGATATGAAATTTTTCAGGCCCTACAAAATAGCGCTTCCGACCCCATTGCCCACTTGGCCCACTTGGGCGGTATGGCTGTAGGTTTGGCCCTCGTTTATTTTGTTTATAACAAGCAAAATCGTCATTTTTATTGATGTCAAACCGGAAGTTCCTTCTGTTTTTTTCCCTCATCCTTCTCCTAGCGTATGCCTTGGAATCTTTGATTTTTGCCTGGGATTTCGATGAAGGAGTTTCTATTCAACACACCAGCAATTGGCTGAATCAGTGGCTCTTGCAAGGAGAAGGTTGGCAAAAAGGAGAATGGCATCGCCTATTTTCGTGGCCGTGGATTCACGACTTGAACCGAATTCATTTCGGAATTAACCTCGCATTGCTGCTTCTACTCACCTGGTTTATTCCTCGTATTCCCCTAAAAAAATTGATATGGGGAATGGTGGCATCGTGGGCAATTTCCACCCTATTTTTCCTTCTATTTGCCCCAAAGAGTCATTACTTATTGGGCAGTAGCCACTGGGTTTTTTTCCTTTGGGGCCTCGCCATCGGAAATGAAAATCTGCGAATTCGATCCATCTTCGCCCCCCTTGGCGTTGGTTTGGTTTTGGTTTCATTTTTCACCTCCGATGGGTTGAGTGGAATCATTCACGCGCTTTCGTTTGTTTTAGGACTGGTTTTCATTTTGAAGTCGCAACCCAAAACCATTCCTACGGTACGGAAGGAGCAACCCATCCAACCCGCTCGATTGCAACTCATTCAACAAAAAATTCAGCAGAGCGGGTTTGAATCCCTCCTGATGGAAGAACAACAACTTTGGAAGGAGGCCCATGGGAAATTGGATTAATTCTATTTCGTCAAAACTACTTTGGGGAGTTTACGGCATTTTTACCTTTTTCACCTTTTTGCTGTGGTTTTGCCGCTTCATTCCCACCGATGTTTTTTGGATGAGCGGTGCGGCAACGGTCTTTCTCAATGCGTTTATTTTCGGACATTTAGGGTTTACGCTGGTTTGGTTCTTTTTTCGCCCCAAAAGATTTTGGATTCCCCTGCTTTTCTTCTTCATTTTTGCTCGGCAGGCCGATTGGGGAATGGTTCTTCCCCAATCCCAAGCGGAGAGCAAATCGTTTTCTATCGGACTCATGAATTACGGCAATTTTCAAGGAAGCCGGGAAAGTGCGAGGAAAGAGGGAATCAGAACCCTATTGTTGGAAGAAATGAATGCCGATGTAATGATCATCAATGAGGCCCGGTTTACCGAAACGAAAAGTTTTTCTTCCATCCACTTATTGAAGCGTTTGGGGTATCGATTCTTCAACATGGTTCCCTTTAAAAAAGGACGTCGAATTCAAATGGGAATCGCCATCATTTCAAAATTCCCCATCACCCATGTTCGCCAAATCCCCATCCAACCCTCCGGGGAACATTCCACCAATTCAGCCTTTGAATGCATGCTCACCGTTCAGGAAAAAAATATTCGAATCATCGGATTCCATTTGAGGAGCAATGGAGTTTCGCCTTCCAATATTCAAGAAAATGAAGGCGTTGAAATGCTTCGGGAAGTAAAATCAAGTTTTCTACAACGCTACAAACCTGCCGAGAAAATTCGGGCGACGCAAGCTCAGATCTTAAGGGAAGCCATTCATTCGAAAGATATTCCCACCGTGGTGCTGGGCGATTTCAACGATCCTCCAGGGAGTTACGTTTATCACACCATCAAAAAGAATTATTCGAATGCGTTTTCAACCCATGCGTGGGGTCCAGGAGCGACGTATAGTGGCCCCATACCGTTTTTAAGAATCGACAATATTTTATTCTCAAGTCACCTTCAAGCGACGAAATACCGAACCATTCCTTCCAAAATCTCCGATCACCATCCCATCATGGCCACGCTGCAGTGGGATTAAATAAGGTGCGACGTATCGTTTTCCTTTTCCAAAATCAATTGTTGGCCATCCCAAAACCCATGATAGAGGCACGTATTGGCATGATCGAACGTGTCCATGGCTTCCAATCCACGGCCGGTAAGCCAACTTAAAAAAATACGCATACAGCGGCCGTGCATGCAAATCAGCACCAAATCCTCATCGGTTTGTATCCAATGATCCCAAAATTCTTTTTGTCGATTCATCACTTGAATTGGTGTTTCTCCCAATTCGGGACCTAAATCCAACTGCCCATTTCTCCAGGCCAAGGTAATTTCATCGAAGGCCGATTTCAAATCAGGCGTGGATTTCATGCCTTCGTGAATTCCCCAATCAAACTCGTCCAAGGCATCGAATGCTTCGTGGGGAATTCCCGTCTTCAAGAAATGTTCTACGGTTTGATGGGTTCGCACAAGGGTGCTGGTATAAATTTTTTGGAAGGGAAGATGTTGGTATTTTTCGAAAAAACGAAGAGCTTGGTGTCGGCCTTCGTCGTTCAAGTGGGAATTTACGCCCCGGCCTTGGATGATTTTTTCTTTATTGAAGTCGGTTTGGCCGTGACGAATGATGTACAATTCTTTACGCTTCATCTTCTTCAAATTGAAATCCTTTGGCTTGGGTATAATCCTCCCATTTTTTCATGGCAGAAACGAAATCTTGGGGCAAGGGGCTATCGAAAAACTTCCATTCCCCGGTGCGGGGGTGCTCAAATCCGAGGGATTTGGCATGCAAAGCGGTGCGGGGAATGATGGAGAAACAATTTTCCACAAACTGTTTGTATTTGGAGAAAAGGGTTCCTCTCAAGGGACGATCGCCTCCGTAATTTTGATCGTTGAATAAGGTATGGCCAATGTGTTTGCTATGAACACGAATTTGATGGGTTCTTCCTGTTTCCAACTGAAACTCCATGAAAGTAACATAGCCATAACGTTTCAATACCCGATAATGGGTAACCGCGTGTTTTCCCAACCCTTCCTCTTCTTCAAACACCCGAAAGATTTTTCGATCTTGTTTTGAACGACCAATATGGCCGGTGATGGTTCCACTTTCTTCCTTTACGTCGCCCCAAACCAAGGCTAGGTATTTCCGTTCGATGGTATGGTGGAAGAATTGTTTGGCCAGATGCTGCATGGCGTGATCGTTTTTCCCGAAAACCAATAAGCCTGAGGTATCTTTATCGATGCGGTGCACCATTCCTGGGCGCTGAGGTTCTTTTCCGGTGGCTTCGGGCAATTTTTCGAGGTGGAAGAGAACTGCCTGCACCAGCGTTCCGTGGTAGTTACCGTGTCCGGGATGAACCACCATTCCGGGTGCTTTATTCACCACGAGCACGTCGTCGTCTTCGTAAACGATATCGAGGGGGAGGTCTTCGCCTTTGAGTTCAAAAATACGAGGGGGAGCGGCCATCACGAGGGCCACGGTATCGCCGGCACGCACTTTGAAATTCGATTTTACGACTTTCCCGTTAACGTGGATGGAGCCGGCATCGGCGGCCAGTTGGATTCGATTACGGGAGGCGTTGGGCAATCGATCAACCAAGAATTTATCTACCCTCAGCGGTTCTTGTCCGCCATCGGCCACGAATCGATGGTGTTCGTACAACTCTTGTTCTTCGGCTTCTCCACTCCAAATTCCATCTTCCTCCAAAAAATCGTCTTGCATGGAACAAAGTTACGGGGAAATAGGGGCCAACGGAAGGGTTGAAGAAGTTGAAATTTTTTAGAAGATGCGACTTGGGTGAGTCAACGAATCTAAGAATTAACCATAGGCCAATCCTCGAGTCCTTAGAGACACTTGTGAAATTGGAGGTGGTTCGAATACATGGGGAATCATGATCTTGAATAAATTAAATGCCAAATATTTTGTAAATTTGAAATGAAAGATGTTGAGGTTCTCAGCGGAGAAAACACCTTAGAATAAAAATTTATAGTTTTACTTGGATGAGTCATCCCTAAACCGCTTTCAACTACTTAATAACCCGTATTCAAATGTTAATTTGCCGATTTTTAAAATTCACCCTACTTCTTTTTTTCTTCACATTCGGATTCACTGCTCATTCGCAAAACGAATGGGAAATCAAACTATCTAAAAATTCGAAAAGCGAGCTCATGGGCGTCTGGGAACAAGGCGATTACAAAATTTATGTGGAACTAAGTCAAATGAAATCATTTTTAGATCACACTTACCAAGAGTATACAAATAATATTTTACGCTGCACCGAGAAAGATTCTAACTTAGTGAAATACTACCGACCAACTGCACAAAGATATCTGAACGCCGCCAAACTGATAGAGAAAGCAAATAAGGATTTTGATTTAAGAACTTTAATCATCTATCATGGGACTGAAGATATTAATCAAAATATGGGCAATTCAGCGGTGATAAGAAGCTATATCAAACAATTAGTGGAAGGTGGGTCTGCAATTGTCACCTACAAAGGCGAACAAATTTTTACTTTGCAGTGCAAATCTGCGTATAAAGAACAGGGAGGAATACTTTACCATGGTTATGAGATAAAAACTTTCTTTGATGATATTAAAAATTGTATTTTCTCAGAATTCACACTTTTGGGCTGGTAATTTACCTAAGATATATTTACGATAACAAAACATCCGCTATCACTCGGTAAGCAATAGTAGCGTTTTGACCCTTTTTTGATTCATTTGCAGGCTATCATTTGGTTCCATGGAACAATCCAAAAATCTAAAAATTGGGTAAATAGCAACATCAATGGCAATCCGTTAAAAGCCAACCATTCAACAGAACAACAAATACAAAAAATGACAACAGAAAGAAAATTAGTATTATACATTTCAATGAGTTTAGATGGCTACATTGCAACTAAAGAAGACTCTCTTGAATTTTTATCACTGGTTGAAAAAGAGGGCGAAGATTATGGTTACCATGAATTCGTTCAATCTGTTGACGCAGTAATGGTCGGAAGGAAAACCTATGAAAAAGTCATTTCCATGGGTTATGATTATCCACACTCGGACAAAGACGTTTATATACTTACAAGAACTGCCAAACCTTCGGTGGGTAATTTTAAGTTTTTTACAGATGACCTTGTACAGCTTGTTATTGACCTAAAAAACAAACCTGGCAAAAATATTTATTGTGACGGAGGTGCTGAAATCGCTAATGAGTTGATGAAAAATGATTTGGTAGATGAGTATATCATTTCTGTTATTCCAATTCTACTTGGTGATGGGATAAAACTATTCAAGAACGATCGACCTGAACAACGATTGGAACTTCTAAAATCCAAACAATATGAAAAAGGATTAATTCAACTTCATTATCAACGTGCTGACCAATGAATACTCAATAACCGAAGGAACAGCAGGTAAAACTGAAATCAGCTATTTGGGCATACGGTCGGTTCAATACTGAATTGAACATTGGCATTTCAAGGTTAGCAGAATTCCCACATTCAAATCGTTTATTTCCCGCTCTCTACAAAGCCCCATTCAACAACAATTAATATTCCTTTACCTCCAATTCGGGTGCGTCCAAATATCTAAAATTTCGACCAGCATTCCACTCCACTCTACCACCAAAACAGCATCCTTTTCCAACCCATAAATGCCTTTGGTTGGCAAAAAATCGCTCACTTTTTTGTGCTTCCCCACCGTGTATTCCAAACGGTCGCCGGGTTTCCAATTCCGAACCACTACGCTTTCTCCGCGCTCCAATGTTGCAGAAATTTTTGGAAAAAACTGTTCATTCCATTCTTTCACTGTTCCTTCAAATTCCACTTCCTTGCTTGGAAAATCGCCCAATTGAAGGATTTGATCTACGACCACGACTTGCCAATTTTTGGCGTGCCAACGTTTGTTTTTCTGCCCGATGTGCGCCAAAACGTCGGTGCATTGTTCCAACGAAAATCCGTACCGGCGCAAAACCATAAACAGCAACATGGATGCATTTTTGATGGTCTGAAGGCCGCTCAAATCGATGATAAACCCAAACGACACTTGCCTGAGCGGCAACTTTTCGTCCACCAACTCGTTCATCAACTCGTTTTGAAGCCCCATGAACCACGCATTCCGAGCCATCGTTTCCGATGCATGGGGCGCTACGTCCTCCAAAACCGGCATCAACCGGTGGCGAATTTTGTTCCGGAAGAATTGAACATCATCATTGGTTTCATCATCCATCCAAGAAATAGCGTTGGCTTTTGCAAAATGAAGGAGTGCCGATTTAGGAAAAGAAATCAACGGACGAACATAGGGTCCTCGAATGCCGGGAATCCCTTTCATGCCCGAAAGTCCCGTGCCCCGAAGCTGATTCATCAGCACCGTTTCCACCACATCATCGCGGTGATGCCCCAAAAGAACTTTTTCATATCGAAACTCCTGCATCAACCGCTCAAAAATGCCGTAACGCAAATTCCTTGCTTCCAGTTCCCAACTTCCTTGAACATTGTCCCAATGTGTTGGTGGAATAAATTCGACATGAACTGGGACCTTTAACCGATCACAAACGCTTCGAATCAGCTCAACATCGCGATCGGCATTTTCCCTCCAGCCGTGGTGAACAACCACCACTCCCAATTGAGAAAAAAAGGAGGCAGCGCGATGCAACAAAACCATGGAATCAACCCCTCCGCTGCAAGCAATCAGCACCTTTTGCTGAGAAGTACATTGAAATTCGCTCCAGGGAATGATCACGTTTTTTTTCTTTTTCACAAAGATGCAAAAATCCATCCCAAGTATTTCATAACCCTATGGTTTTTTGTACTTTTGGAACGAACTAACGGTATGAAAAAATTTGTTTTAGGCAGTATTTTTTGCCTCTTTGCAGCGGGAGCATTGGCTCAATCGAAAACTTCTCCTTTGTACTTCCAATCGGGAACCCTTCAACCCATCGAATTTGATGCTTGGAATACCCCTTGGACACCAAGCGAGAAAAAAGCAGGAAAAGGAATTCGTATCATTCAATTCGATGCGATTCCAACTCAGGAAAAAATGAAATGGCTTCAGTCCCAAGGAATTCAAATCCTGGATTATATGCCAGAAAAAGCATATTTCGCCGAAATCCCTACCACCATCGATTTTACGATCCTACGTCAAAACGGAGTCGTTGCCATTCTTGGAATCAACCTTTCCATGAAACAGAGTAAGGAATTGGTCACCGAAGAATACCCCCAATGGGCCGTGAACGGAAGCCGTATCAAATTGTCGGTAACGGGGTATAAAAATACACTTTCGTCCGACGTAGAAAAAGCTATAATTGCCGAAGGATTTCAAATTTTTGAAAATCAAGGGCAATACCAACATTGGTTGGTGGAAGGCCCCATTTCCAAAATCAAAAATCTAACTCAAATTCCTGCACTTCAGTACGTAGAATGCGTTTCTAAACCCGGCGAAAAAGAAGATACCGAGGCACGAGCCCTACACCGTTCCTCCCCCATCAACAATAAATTCAATCCTGTTGCCCGTAAATTTAATGGATCGGGAGTTACCGTTGCCTTGGGCGATGATGGAATTGTTGGTCCTCACATCGACTTTACCGGTCGATTGACCAATGTAGCTACCACCAATACAGGAACGCACGGCGACATGTGCGCCGGCATCATTGGAGGCGCTGGCAACCTTGATTCCCGCGCAGCTGGCATGGCCGATGGCGCCCAAATCATCAATTATTCCATTAATGGATATGCTCAAGTGGTAAATGCTCCTCAAAATTTCACCACTACCGGACAGGTTATTTCCACCACGTCGTATTCCCAAACCTGTAACGGTGGTTATACGGCCGATGCCCGCACCATCGACCTTCAAATGGGAGCCAACCAACAACTCATGCACGTTTTTTCAGGGGGTAACCAAGGACAAAACAACTGCAATTATGGAGCTGGAACCGGTTGGGGAACCATTACCGGCGGATACAAAGCATCAAAACACGTGATGGCGGCAGGAAACACCACCTACTTGGGTGTGATTGATCCCACCTCCTCCCGCGGACCTTCGGCCGACGGACGCATCAAGCCCGATATTTGCGCCAACGGAACCAACCAAATCAGTACCGATCCCAACAACACCTACGCGCCGGGTGGAGGAACCTCGGCGGCTTCTCCGGGTATTGCGGGCATCACTGCTCAGTTGTACCAAGCCTATCGAGAATTTAACGGAGGCAGAAACGCTCCCGGTGCTTTGTTAAAGGCCGTTCTTCTCAATACAGCTGAAGATTTGGGGAACCGGGGGCCCGATTACACCTACGGATTTGGACGCGTAAATGCCTATCGGGCTCTGAAAGCCTTGGAACAACGCACCTACATCGATTCATTTTTGGTTCAGGGAGATTCCATCAATCATTCCATTGTGGTACCGGCCGGCACCCGACAAGTAAAGCTGATGTGCTACTGGCCCGATACTGCAGGCGTAGGTAACGCAACAAAAGCCTTGGTAAACGACATCGATTTCAAGGCGGTGAATAATGGTATTACCCACCTGCCTCTGGTATTAACCCCAGCTCGAAATGCAGCTATTTTAAATGCTTTAGCTGTTCCTGGACGCGATACGCTGAACAACGCTGAACAAATCGTAATCGACAATCCGGTAGCTGGTCCCATTCAACTTCAAATCAAAGGAACCTCCATTCCCATGGGCCCCCAACGTTACATCTTGGTTTACACCTTTTTAACGGAAGATGTAAAGTTCATGGCACCATTTGGACGAGAAGGATTTTCGGCCGGACAACGGGAGGTCATTCATTGGGATGCGGTGGGAAACAGCGGCACTTTTGACTTGGCTTATTCGGTAGATAGTGGATTGAATTGGTCGACCATTGCCACCAATATTGCAGCTACGGTGCGTCATTACGAATGGACAGTACCCTCTGTTCCTGCAACCGGAAACGGAATGTTGCGTATCAGCCGCAACGGACAATTCTACTATCCAGACACGACCGTTTCCTTCATCAATCGCCCAACGGGATTGCGTTTGGATTGGCAGTGCGCCGATTCGTTGAGGTTGATTTGGAATGCCGTTCCCGGCGCAACATCGTATCGCATTCACGAATTGGGCGCTCGCTACATGGATTCCATTGGAACTTCTAATTCTTCATCATTCATTGTTCGAAGAACTGGAGTTTCAACCGCAAATACCTGGTTTGCCATCACAGCTTTTGGTCCTCAAGGCGCCGTTTCAGAGCGAGGATTGGCCTTCAACAAAAATGCTACCGCTTTAAATTGCCCAGTAACCGTTGATGCCGAAGCTTTAAGTGTGGTTTCACCTGTTCCTGGAAGAACCCCATCCTGCCATGGAAATGCTCAAACACCGGTAACCGTGGTGGTTCGCAACGATGGCACTCAATCGATTTCCAATGTTCCTGTAAGTTATTCCATTACGGGTGCGATTACCGCTTCGGGTTCAGATACCTTGCGCAGGTCGATCGATCCATTCGACACGGCATGGTTTACATTTTCGGTTCCCATTTCGACGACCACCGCCGGGGTTTACAATGTTAATTTCCAAGTTGGCTTACCTGGAGATTTGGTTGCGAACAACAATGCCATCACCAGTATTTCCACCTTTACGGCATCAAATCTCATCAATCTACCTTATTCTGAAAATTTCGATCAACTATCGACCTGTGCAACAACTGCCAATTGTGGAACCGGAACGTGCGCATTGGGATCGGCCAACGGCGGAATCACCAATGAACCGAACGGCACTTCTGACGATATTGATTTTCGCAATACCAATGCTGCAACTCCATCGGCCGGAACAGGACCCGATTTTGACCACACCAGCGGAACCGGCCGATACGTTTACTTGGAGGCTTCCAATTGTTTTTCCAAAGTTGCTAAAATGAGCACCCCTTGCATCAGCTTATCAGGAGTGCAGTTGCCCATGTTGGAGTTTTGGTACCACATGTACGGAGCGGATATGGGCTCCCTGGCAGTAGATATTTTGGCCAATGGAGAACTCTTTTCCAATGTATTTCAAGAAAATGGCGATAAAGGCAATAGCTGGAGATTGGGGCAAGTTAATTTAAATGCATTCATCGGTAAAAACATCACCATTATTTTCCGTGGTACGACCGGTGGGAATTTTACTTCCGACTTGGCCATTGATGATATTCGAGTTTATAGCGCAGCGGTTTCCCCAACGGCTCAATTCAGCAGTAGCAAATCCCAAGATTGCGTTGGGAAACCCATCGTCCTTTCCGATCGCAGCTTGAATAACCCCACCTCTCGCCGATGGACCATCACGCCGAGTACGTTCACGTTCGTTCAAGGAAACGACACCTCGGCAAATCCAACAGTTGCTTTTCAAGCATTGGGCACCTACCAAATTAAACTTTGGGTATCGAATGCCTTTGGAGTGGATAGCATGATTATGGGCAATGCAGTTCGTATCATTTCCGGCCTTCCTTTGCCCATGAACGAAAACTTCCAATTAGGGAATTTACCTACCCCGAATATTTCCGTTGAAAATCCCGATAATAGCAACACTTGGGCTCTTGAAAACGTTACCGGCCCTGCAGGTTCCAACACTTCGGCGATTCGCGTTGACAATTTCAATTACAACGCTGCGGGTGAGAAAGATTACCTGCTTACACAACCTTTGATTATCCCAGCTTCCAAAACCACCTACCTCACTTTTTATCGTGCGCACGCTCCCTACAATGCAACCACCAACGACAGTTTATTGATTGAGGTAAGTACCGATTGCGGCATTACTTTCTCATCCATTGTTTATCAAAAAGGGGGAAGTAGCTTGGCATCAACGGCCATTTCCAATCGCATCTTCCGACCTACCGCTGCGAACCAATGGGCGAAAGACACGGTTACCTTAAGCAATTTCGGCGGACAGAATATTGTGATTCGATTTACCAACGTAACAGCTTATGGAAACAATACCTATTTGGATTCCATCCAATTGGATACCGCAGCTGCCGTAGTTCAAACCACGGTGGATGGTAGTGTATCCAGAATTATCGGTTTGAACGGGGTGATCAATGCACCAACGTCCATTTCAGGGGTACTGAGAAATATCGGCACCGCAGCCATTTCCAATCAAACCCTTAGCTATACCGTGAATGGAGGAAGCCCCGTGATTTCGAATGTATCGGGAACCATCAATCCGGGAGATTCGGCCACCCTTACGTTTGCAACCCCATTTTCACCAACGGCGGGTGGCAGTTACCGCATTTGCCTTTTCCCCACCAACCTGGCCAACGATATCAACCGCACCAACGACACGATTTGCCAGGTTGTTAGCAGCACTCTTGGCGTAACAAATCCTTCATCCAATCTTGTCATTTATCCTAATCCAACCACCGAAGCTGGATTTTGGATTGAAACTTCCACTCCTCAAGAAATTCGATTGTTCAACAGCCTTGGTCAGTTGGTTCGAAAAGAGTGGATTTCAACCCGTGTTTTTGTTCAAGGGATTCAATCCGGAATTTATTTCATGGAATGGAAAAACGGAAAAGAGAAATTGATTGTTCATTAATCTCTTTAAACCCAACAAAAAAGCCCCGAAGAATTTCGGGGCTTTTTTATTATCGGTCTAAATCTTTTAGGTCGTGATTTTTCCAATCGGGATCGAACTTCAATCCGCCAAATAAATGAAGCATTAAAGAGCGGCTGTAGCGCAAACTCCAAGGACTTGCCAAAACTACGACGGGAACAATGAAGGACATGTACACCAAAACACTGGGGTTATTCAGGAAATAGTACACCAAAAATGCGGTGATCATGGTAAACCCAAC
>JAIYBD010000113.1 GCA_027488715.1 Bacteroidota bacterium
ACAACTTTCTTCCAACTCTTCATTGAAGAATCAACTTCACCTCAAACCCATCGATAGCTTGAAAACAGGCATTGGTTTGAATGAGAAGTTCTTATACATCCGGGAACTATTTGGAAATGATCACATCAGCTTTGCGAACACCATCGCTCAATTGAACGATTTTTCCCAAATCCAACAAGCAGAAAATCTTCTCGATAAAAGTTTCATTCAAACCCGAAAGTGGGATATCCAAAATCCCCACGTTCAAACCTTTTTACAGCTTATTTATCGCCGATTCGCTTAATCTTCGGGAAATAATCCGCGAAGTAACATCAACTCATTCAACCGACTTTGGTCGTGATCGTTGAAATAGGAGATGAGGTTGTTGATGTAGCGAATCAAGATGTCTTCGTTCGAACACGGACAGAAAAACTCGGGTTTTACGGGTAGTTTTAGCAACATTAAAAATTGCTCAACATCTTGTTTGGTAAAAATCGCCCCTTTGTTAAAGGCATTGATGTAAAATAAGATCGGGCGAAGGGCGGGATCTACATTTTGGTATTGCCCTGCATTCTCGACAAAAACCAAGACGAAATGCTTGGGGAGATTTACTCCGTAAATGGGTAAATTAAGGCGATGAGCAACCAACAAATACAAGGTAGCCAATGAAATAGGATTGCCCTTTCGCTGTCGAATCACTTCGTTGATGTAGGAGTTTTCGGGCAAATGGTAATTCTGATCGTCGCCCCGGTAACCGTATTTTTCGTAAAAGACGTGATTGATGGCGCGGACTTGATCCAAGGCCGATGCACTTTCATCCAGCAAGAGCCAAACATCGGTGCGAATATTTTCAATTTCGATGAGGATTTCATCCCGCGTAAGATGAGGATATCGGTAACGGGCAATCCAAATGATGCCCTCCAATAAATCCGTTGCGCCCGAATCTACCCAGTTTTTTAATCCGTGGTAAACCTCTTGGAATTGTATGCGATGGATGAGATCCAAAACCTTGGATCGGGTAGCCGAGTCTTCCAGCAATTCAACCACACGCTCCAAACGAACGACTTCTTGGGGCGGAATTTCGAGCAGATTTTTCAATACCGCTTTGCGAACCGTCTCATCGGGATCGTCAATGAGCGATATCATGGCTTTCAATTCGCTTTCCGAGAAACTCATTTTTTTGCTGTTGCTTTTTTCTTGGGGGCAGGTTTGGAAGATGCCGCGACGATTTCCAAGACTTCTTTCTCGGTTAAATCTTTGGCTTCTACTCCTTTGGGAATTTTGAAGTTGTCTTTGCCTTTTTTGATATAAGGGCCGTATCGCCCGATGAGTATTTGGATGCCATCGGAAAATTCGGCGATCAAGGCATTGGCCTGAGCTTCCATTTTCTCACGAATCAAGGTTATGGCCTCACTTTCGGTGATGGTAAGCGGGTCCATTCCTTTTTTTAGAGAAACAAAGTTGGATTTGTATTTCACGTAAGGACCGAATCGGCCTTTGTTTACGATCAATTTTTCGCCGTCGAGCTGGCCGATTTCTCGGGGTAATTTATTGGTATCGGTAAGGAGGGCGATGGCGTCTTCCCGGTTAAACGAATACGGATCGGCCCCTTTGGGAAGCGAAACGAATTCATCCCCAAACTTTACGTAGGGGCCGTATCGACCATTGTTCACCAACATGGGTTTTCCATCGTACTCGCCCAAATCTTTGGGTAAGCCGAACAAAGTAATGGCTTGATCCAAATTTACCTCTTCCAATGAAAGTCCTTTGGGCAAGTTAGCATATTGAGGCTTGGCTTCTTCGTCTTTCAAATCGGTTAATTGAGCTACCGGACCGAATCGACTCATTCGAACCGAAACCTGTTTTCCTTCTGCATTGAAGCCCAAAATACGTTCTCCAGTTACCCGTTCGCTGTGATCCAACGTTTCAGAAACGTTTTGGTGGAAGGGTCCGTAGAAGGAAGAAAGCATTTTTTCGTATTCCAATTTACCTTCTGCAATTTGGTCGAATTGCTCTTCCACCTTGGCGGTAAATTTGAAATCTAAAATTTTATCGAAATAACGAATCAAGAAGTCATTCACCAAAATACCAATGTCGGTAGGAATGAGTTTTCCTTTATCTGCCCCGGTATTTTCTTCTTTGATGGATTTCTTGATGTCGCCCTTTTGAAGCGTTAAGGTGGTGATGGTTCGTGGCGTGCCCGAAAGGTCGCTTCGTTCCACGTACCCTCGTTGTTGGATGGTAGAAATGGTTGGGGCGTACGTGGAAGGACGTCCGATGCCCAATTCTTCCATTTTTTTCACCAAGGCCGCTTCGTTGTAGCGAGCTGGGGCGCGAGTAAATCCTTGTTTTCCGGTGGCAGAGAGCAATTCCAAGGCATCGCCTTGAACGACCGCCGGCAACAAACCGCCGCCTTCTTTTTGGTCATCTTCTTCATCATCGGAGGTTTCCAAATACACTTTTAAAAATCCTTCAAATCGAATCACTTCGCCTTCGGCCACGAATTGTTGATCGGTTGCGAGGGTGGAGGTATTGATTTTGATGATGGTTTTTTCGATTTCGGCGGGAGACATTTGGGAAGCGATAGCGCGTTTCCAAATGAGTTGATACAAAGCAACTTCGTCGGCCGAACCTTTTACGGTATGGTTGCTGAAATAGGTGGGGCGAATAGCTTCGTGGGCTTCTTGAGCCGATGCGCTTTTGGTTTTGAACTGCCTTGTTTTGGAGAATTCGGCACCAAAAGCCGATGTGATTTCGTCTTTTGCGGTTTGCAGTGCCAATTCCGATAGGTTGGTGGAATCGGTACGCATGTAGGTAATGTGTCCACCTTCGTACAACTTTTGTGCGAGGCTCATGGTTCGAGCCACAGGGAAGCGCAATTTTTTACTGGCTTCTTGTTGTAAGGTTGAGGTTGTAAAAGGAGGAGCTGGATTTTTTTGAAGCGGTTTTTTCTCCAAGGATGCTACCGAGAAGTGGGCAGGAATCAGTTTTTCCAACGTGCTTAAGGCAGTTTCTTCGTTGGAGAAACGTTCGGGCAACTCGGCCTTGAACGATTGTTTTTTACCGTTCACGGTGGCTTCGAAAATTCCGGCAATTTTGTAGAAGGATTCCGATTGAAATTCTTTGATTTCGCGTTCGCGTTCTACGATGAGGCGCACGGCTACCGATTGAACGCGACCGGCCGACAACGATGGTTTTACTTTTTTCCAAAGAATGGGAGAGAGTTCGAAACCCACCAATCGGTCGAGGATACGGCGGGCTTGTTGGGCATCCACCAAATGTTCATCGATGCTGCGGGGATTTTCGATGGCTTTGAGAATGGCAGGCTTGGTAATTTCGTGAAAGACAATGCGTTTGGTTTTTTCGGGTTTCAGTTTTAAAACCTCTTTCAGGTGCCAAGAAATGGCTTCTCCTTCCCGGTCCTCGTCCGATGCCAACCATACCATTTCTGATTCGTCGGCTAATTTTTTGAGTTCCTTCACCACGTCTTTTTTCTCGGGAGAAACTTCGTACATGGGTTTGAAATTATTTTCAATATCCACGCCGTTTTTCTCTTTCGTGAGGTCGCGAACGTGCCCCATCGACGATTTTACTTTGAAATCTTTCCCTAAAAACCCTTCGATGGTTTTCGCTTTCGCGGGGGACTCTACAATTACCAGATTCTTTGCCATACTATTCCGACTGCAATATTAGGGAAAGATGTTTGAAAAAAAGTAGAAAGAGCGGAGGAACAAAAAAAAAGGTGGCTCCAATCAGGGGAGCCACCTTCAACCAACCATGAAAAAACTTTTTTGTTTGCTTATCGGTCCTGTTCCCGACATTGACAAAGTAAAGGCAAGAAAATGGAAGCTCTTGCACAACAACGTTCGCTTAGGTACGAAGTGATAAAAAGCGCAAAATTTGCCCATTTACTTGCTTGTTCGCCCAAAAAAAGTTCATTAGAAACGAAAGAGTCGTGCAAGAATTGCGCAACGAATTCACTTTTTTATTTTTTTTGGAAGCAGATTTTTCAATGAGCATTTGCCCAAATTTGGGAAAAAGAAAAAAAGTTGGAAACAACCACCGAAAACCTTTTCGCATCTTTGAAAAATGAAAGCACTTTTTACGTGGATTTTCCTCTTGCCGTTGGTGGTATTTTCTCAAAGTTTTGAAATCACCGGTTCCGTTGGCGACGGGCAAAAGCAGCCGCTTCCGTTTGCGTCAGTTATGCTGAAGGGTACTTCTGCGGCTGGGGAAACCATTCAATCGGGGACGAATACGAATAAGTTGGGAAGATTTTCCTTGCGAGCGCCCGCGGGCAATTACAAGTTAACGTTTCAGTACATCGGCTTTACGAGGGTGGTGAAGGAAGTGAATCTTCAAGCCGATCAAAATTTCAACATCATTCTCCAACCCGAAAAATTGGAAATGAAAGGAGTTTCCATCTCTTCCAAGGAAGATCCTGCTTACCCCATCGTTCGTCAAGCCATTCAAAAACGAGAATATTATCAAACCCAACTCAACGCATTTTCCTCGAAGGTGTACATCAAAGGACTTCAACGCTTGCGTTCTACCCCCGATAACCTCTCCAAAATTTTAAAACTTTCGGTGAACGGCGCCATGGCCGACTCAAACCTGCTGGGCGTTTTGTACCTCAGCGAATCGGAAACCGAGTACCATTTCAAACAACCCGACTACCAAAAAGAGGTCATGTATTCTTCCAAAGTAAGTGGAAATAACCAGGCCTTCAGTTACAACCAAGCCTCGGATATCATTGTCGACTTCTACAAAAATCAATTGGATTTGGGTAATTTGTCGGACCGCCCCTTCATCTCACCTATCGCCAACAATGCCTTATTTTATTACAAGTATGAACTTTTAGGAACTTTTGTGGAGGACGGGGCCACCATTTATAAGATCAAGATTAAGCCTAAGCGAAAATTGGATCCTTGTTTTTCGGGAACCATGTATTTGCAAGATGGAGCTTTCCGTATTTATGCCATGGATGTGTTGTTGGGAAAAGAAGCGAAGATTGATTTTGTGGATTCGTTGGCTATCAAGCAAACGTTTACGGCTGTGAATGATTATTTGTGGATGCCGGCATCCCTCAATTTCAGCTTTGTTTTCAGCGCCTTTGGATTCAAAGGGGATGGCTATTTCAATAGCGTTTTCAATCAGTACCAGCCCAATCGGGAATATCCGAGGAAGTTTTTTAAAGGGGAAGTTTTAAAGGTTGAAGATGGGGCGAACAAGAAAGATTCTACCTACTGGGACACGAATCGCCCCATTCCGCTTACGCAAGAGGAAATCGACGATTACCGGAAAAAGGATAGTTTGGAGCGTATTCGAAATAGTAAGCCCTACCAAGATTCGATCGATAAGGTTTCGAATAAATTTACCTGGAAAAAAGCACTTTTAGGCTACACTTGGCGCGATCGAAAATCAAATTTATCCGTGTCTTTTGAAGGAATTCCTCAAAGTATTCAGTTCAATACCGTGCAAGGTGTTTCGTTGGGTTTCCAAAGTGAGATCAGAAAAGAGTATTCCAAAAACCGGGAATTGGAAGGCACGCTAAAAACCCGATATGGATTTTCCAATCATCTCTGGACGGTGATGGGATCGGTGAATTACCTTAGAAATCAGCCTACCGACGAGCGGTGGACCGCTAGTTTGGGTCGGGATATTCGGCAAATCAATGGATCGACGCCTATTTCGCCCCTCATTAATTCCTTGTACACCGTGATTGCCGGGCGAAATTATGCCAAGTTCTTATTGGCTGATGGAGTTAACCTCGGGTACAACCGGGAATGGGTGAATGGTTTGTACAGCCAGATTTCGGCATCTTATACCCGTTATCAACCCTTGGAAAATGCGACCACTTGGAACCTATCCAAAGATCCTTGGATCACTTCGAACGATCCGTTCGAGTCGTTTAATCTTCCCCAATGGTCGTCGTTTTCGGCATTAACGTTGGGAATTGAAGGTCGCGTTGTGATTGGACAGAAGTATTATTCCCGTCCGAACGAAAAAGTTCGGCTTTCATCGAAATATCCCAGCCTTCGTTACAAGTTTCAATGGGCGGTTCCGGTAGCTGGGGCCACGGCCGATTATCAGTATCTGCAAGTGCGTCTTCGCGACAATTGGAATTTGAAGTTATTGGGAAGTGGGACATGGATTGTAGAGGGCGGAACTTTCTTAAGGTCTAAAAATTTGCCCTTGCCCTTGTTCCGTCATTTTGAAGGCAACCAAACGTTGATCAGTTCGGGCGATCCCGATTCGTGGCGCTTGTTGCCGTATTACACCTTTTCTACGGGTGGAACGTACGTTGCTGCGCACTACGAACACTATTTTCAACGGTTTCTCTTCAACAAAATTCCATTGATGCGCAAAACCAGCTGGAGAGAAGTAGCCGGTATTCACTACCTCCAAACTACTGATCGTGGAAACTTTTTGGAATTGAATTTGGGTATCAGCGGATTAGCAAAATTAGGTCGAGCCGATTTTGTTCTTGCACGCAACAACCAAGGAAATTGGATGAAAGGGCTTACCTTAGGGTTTCGATTAGGAGGATAACATGATATTTGAAGAAAAACAGCGTTTCAAGCAGTGGTGGATGATTTTGTTGATGGGAGGAGTGTCGGCCATGGTGTATTATGGATCAGTTTCTCAGTGGATCACAGGAGTTCCATTTGGAGACAAACCGTTGAGCGACATGGGTCTACTCTTTCCGGTGGTTCTTATTTCCATCGTTAATTTGGGGATGTTTGCCGGTGGATTAACGACGAAGATTGATGAACAAGGCATTGTTGTTCGGTTCACACCGTTCATTTGGAAGGAGAAGAAATACGATTGGAGCGATTTGGCTGAAGTGAAAGTGCGGGAATACAGGCCGTTAGCCGAATATGGAGGATGGGGAGTTCGGGGGTTTGGTAAAAACCGGGCGTTGAATGTATCTGGAAATTTTGGATTGCAGTTGGTAATGAAGGATGGATCGAGGATGTTGATTGGCTCGCAAAGGCCGCAAGAATTGGAGGATTTTCTGAAAAACTTGGCAGCGGCCAAGGGGATTCTTACGGTATAAAAAATTGTTTGATTTTTGTTTCTGAACGGATCAATACGGGTTGATCCAATAACCCAACCGAAACCTCTCACAAAAAAATAAATTTCACATCAGGGACCACCCTTCGACTTTGCTCGGGGACCACCCGATAAGAAATTGAACATCAAGCAAACGGGGGCTGCCCTTCGGCAC
>JAIYBD010000042.1 GCA_027488715.1 Bacteroidota bacterium
CAATAGAATTTGTAGCGATTGTCTTCTACTTTTCCTTCTTTCAAAGTTTCGAGAATTCGATTTTTGGCTTGTCCTTGTAGAACACCATTCAAAGATTCACGTGCCATTTTCAAATCTTGTTCTGGGGCATCGATGAAGCTTTCTACTTTGGCATAATAAACACCACTTTCTCCAACAATTGGGCCAATGAAAGAATTCGCTTTGCTTCCAAAGATCTTTCCAACCAAGGTTAATTCACGTGCTCCAATGGTGGGTAAAAATCCGTTTACAAAAACAATGTCGTTCACTTGTTTCACATCGGTGGAGAGTGCCATGGCTAAACCATCGATGTTGTTTTTATTGGAGGCCAAACCTTTATTCATTTTCTCGGAAAGGATTTCACCTTTTTTCATGCGAATCACGAAAGGTTCCATTTCTTTTTTGATATCATCCAAAGCTGGAACACCTTTTTCTTTCACGGAAATTACGGCAGCAACCAAATAGTTGTCTTTGGATTCAATCACGGGGAGAATTTCTCCTTTTTCTGCTTCAAAAGCATCGCGAACGCCTTTTCGTGTATCGGGGAAGCCGGAAATAGTGCGGTCGTTGATGCGCAATTCCATTTCGCGTGGAGCAAGACCATCTTTTTCAATGGCTTTTTCAAAAGCTTCCAATGATTTGTTTTTTGATTGGAACTGATCTGCTTTGGTGTAGGCTTCATCCCGAGTTTTGTCGGAAGCCATCACCGTAAGTGCGATCGTTCCAATTTTTACAGAAGGAACCATGTTACCAACGCTGGTTACTTGAATGATGTGCCATCCGAATGGAGATTCAACCAAACCAACAGAACCTTTCGGATTGCTGAAACAATAATCGTTGAAGGTTGGAACCATGGTTCCTTCGGAGAATTTACCTAAATCACCACCGCGATCTTTCGAACCATCGGTGCTGAATTGTGCCGCCATAGCACCGAATTTAGTTGTATCACCTTTAACAATCTTCAGAACAGAATCTGCTAAGGCTTTGGCTTGATCGCGGTCACGTTTGATCGAAGGGTCGGCATTTTGAGCTCCAGCGAATGGAATCAAAATATGACGTGCTCCAACAGAATCGGGACGTGAACTGCGGGCTAGAATTTTTGATACTTTCCAAATGTTACCATCTTTATAAGGACCGATCACGGTTTTTAAGGCTACTTTGGATACGGTATCTTTGATCATTGGATTTACCTTATCTAAGGCGGTGAAGGTGTTGAAGAAGGGTTCTTCACTTCCTTTGGTAAGGATGTACAAAGAGTCATCGTCGGTTGAACCAAAACCAGCTGCCGCATCTTGAATGGCTGAAACAGTGGCTTGTTCATCTTCTGCAGAAGGGGCAACGCCAAAAACAACGTATTTGATTTTGCGAGCAGGCTCTTTTACTTCAAATTCGTTTTTGTGTTCGTTGTAATATTTCTCGTAATCGGCATCGGCAACTTTTACCGATGAATCGTTGATGCTGTTGTAATCTAAGAAAACCATGCGAGTGTTGGCACGACGGTTGGATTCAGCCATATTTCTCTTTACGTGTACGGTTGTTGCGTACAAGCCACGAGCCACCAAATCATTGTACATTTCTTCTTCAGCGCTTTTGTAAATGTACTTTTCAAAAGATGCCCATTGATTTTTTACCTCAGGTGTTTGCTTGTCCAAGTTTTTCAAAAAGTCAACAACCTGAAGTTTTCCTGTTTTAGGATCCGTGAAGTTTTGGGCGATCATAGGATGAACGTTCTTACCTTGAATAAGATCCCACTTTTCTTTTTGACCCAAAGAAATACCCAATAAATCATACTGTTCTTGAAGTAGTTTCTCTTTAATAATGTCGTTCCAGGTTTGGTCATTAACCTGTCCACGGGCCATTTCGTCGAGTTCATTCTGACGGGTGTTCATTTTGTAATTCTCTTCGCTTTCGCTCAAACGAGAACTAAAATAATCGATGGTAATGGCTTCTCCATTCACTTCACCTACGGTGTTTCCTCTGCGATTTCCGAACAATCCGTTCGAGCCGGCAAAGACATCCATGAACAAAAATGAAATGATAGCAAGGGCAATGATTCCAACAAGGATCCCTGCACGATTTCGAATCTTGGTAATAATCGACATAGCGAGTTTAATTTGTAAAAGGCAAAAATAGTTTTTTATGGGGCGGCTTCAAAATATTTTTTTGAAACCAGCCATTTTTCAATGATTTAGATCAATTTGATGCAATCATCACAGGCATGATGAGCATCAATGTTTCCTCATCACCGTTGTTTTCTCCGGGGAACATCAATCCTGGTCGGCTAGGCATGCTGAGTTCAAACGAAATATCGGTGCTGTCGATGTTCGTTAACATATCAATCAGGAACTTCGCATTGAAGCCGATTTCCATATCCTGTCCATCGTATTCTACCAGCATTTCTTCGACGGCTGCGTTATTGAAATCGTAGTCTTCGGCAGAAATGACCATTTTATTTCCGGTGAGTTTCAAACGAACTTGGTAGGTTGTTTTGTTGGAATAAATGGAGCTTCGACGAAGA
>JAIYBD010000247.1 GCA_027488715.1 Bacteroidota bacterium
AAAAGACTGAGGTAGAATCGATAGGCAGCTAAAACGCCCAATCGAGAGCTTGGAGGCAATTGCTTTAAACCCTGATAAGCGTGATCGAAGTCTTTCTTGATGTCTTTCTCGATTTCACGCTTGTCGGCTTCACTGAAATGAACTCCCAGTTGAACCCCTGGAAAATACGTTCTTCCTTTATCTTGATAGTCGTCTTTCAAATCGCGTAGAAAATTGATTTTCTGGAATGCGGCACCCAGGCTTCGGGCCGAATCCTTCAAATTTTCATACATGCCCGGTTTGCCGTGGGTAAAAACCCTCAAACACATCAAACCTACCACTTCCGCCGAACCGTAAATGTATTCGGTATATGAATTTTCGTGGTATTCAATTTTCTCCAAATCCATCTCCATACTTCTCAAAAAAGCTTCAATCAGTTCATGGTCGATGTGGTAATGATTTACGATCTTTTGAAAAGAGTCCAATACCGGATTCAAACTGATGCCTCGTTCGATGGCCACGTAGGTATCTTTCTTGAACTCGTCCAGCAAGGTCTTTTTGTCGAAATCGTGAAACGTGTCCACAATTTCATCGGCGAAACGAACAAATCCGTAAATCGCCTCGATGGGTGGACGTAATTCTGATGAAAACAAACGAATTCCTAAAGAAAACGAGGTGCTGTAATTCCGCGTAATCTTTCTGGAGATTTCGAAATTGGTTTTTCGGTATAGATTCAAGCCGGTCATAAGGCAAAATATTTTTCAATTTCATGGGCTGCTACTTCCCCCGAAATCAAGGATGGGGGAACTCCCGGTCCGGGAACAGTTAATTGGCCGGAATAGAAAAGATTTTCAACTTTTTTACTCCGCATTTTAGGTTTTAGGAAAGCGGTTTGCCCTAATGTATTCGCAAGTCCATAAGCATTTCCTTTGAAGGAATTGTACTGACTTACAAAATCTTGATAGGCGAAGGTTCGCTTTACTTCAATGTGAGGACGAATGGATTCTCCGGTTCTGGCTTCCAATCGATCCAACAATATTTGTAGGTACTTCTCGCGAATTTCGGGTGTATCGGGCATTCCCGGAGCTACGGGAATGAGTAAGAAGATATTCTCTTTCCCTTCCGGGGCTACCGAGGGGTCGGTTTTGGAGGGTACGCAAGCATAGAATAATGGATCGCTTGGCCACGCTGGACTTTCGTAAATTTCACGAGCATGTTTCCCAAAATCGGAATCGAAAAACAAATTGTGGTGAAGCAATCCTTCTACTTTTTTGTTAACGCCGAGGTAGTACAACAAACATGAAGGTGCCATGGTTCGGCTTTCCCAATATGCATCGTTGTAACTCCGGTGTGTGGTAGGAAGAAGCTGGGTTTCGGTATGATGGTAATCGCCGGAAGAGATCACGGCATCGAAGGTGCAGATGTTGCCATTGACCAATAACCCTTCCGCCTTTTTTCCTTTGATGTCGATTTTTTGAACGGGATTCCCCAATTCGAATTTCACCCCCAATTCTTCACAAACCTGAACCATTCCTTTTACCACTTCGCTCATGCCACCCATGGGATACCAAGTTCCCAGCTTAATGTCGGCATAATTCATCATGCTGTACAAAGCTGGAATTCGATCGGGCATGGCTCCAAGAAAAAGGACAGGAAACTCCATCAATCGAATGATGCGAGAGTCGTTGTAAAACTTCCGCACGTGGCTCGACATGTTTTTAAGCAAGTCGAGTTTCAATGCCGCTTTGGCGATTTGAACGTCCATGAATTCGGTGATGGACAGGGATGGACGTTGAACGAAATCGTTCATGCCCACTTCATATTTGATACGGGCTTGTTCGAGGAATTCTTCGGTTTTTTGGGCGGCACCTTTTTCGGTACTTTCCATCAGTTGAAGAAAATCATCGTAGTTTGCGGGGATATCCCAATGCTGATCGTTCTCCCAGAATACGCGGTAACTGGGGTCCAATCGTTGCAGTTGGTAATAGTCGGAAGGTTTTTTGCCGAATGCGGCGAAAAACCGTTCGAAGGCATCGGGCATCCAGTACCAACTGGGTCCGAGATCGAATAAAAACCCGTCTTGCTCAACGGCTCGGGCTCTTCCGCCGGGTTGTTGGTGTTGGTCGTACACCGTAACTTGAAATCCATTTTTGGCCAAGTACGCTGCGGAGGATAATCCTGCGAAACCAGCACCGATAACGGCGATGTTTTTGTTGAATTTTTTCATAGAATATTTAAACGCCTGCAGGTTCCTCTTGGTTCCATCCGTGTACGGAAAGTTTCTTTTTGAGGATCTTACGGGCTAGGTGAATACGGGTCTTCACTGTTCCAATGGGAATTTGGAAAAAATCGGCAATTTCTTGGTATTTGTATCCACGGAAATTCATGAGGAACGACTCACGAAGTTCGAAGGGAAGCTGAACCAAGGCCTTTTCAATTTCGGCAGCTAAGAAGGAATTTTCTCCATCGTTGCCGGTGGAGTGGGAAACAGAATCGAGGTAATAAGAATTGTCGGTAGAATCCAAAAACGTATTTCGCTTCACCATTCGGCGATAATTGTTGATGAAGGTGTTCTTCATGATGGTGAAGAGCCAGCCCTTGAAATTGGTTTCAGGAGCAAAACGAGTACGGTTGGAAAATGCCTTCAAAAGGGTTTCCTGAAGCAAATCGTCGGAATCATCGGAGTTGCGGGTTAGGAATAAAGCATAAGACTTAAGTGACTGCTTTTGCTCAACTAACTTTTGACTGAATTCGATGGCTGTCATTGTTTAACCTTTTAATTGGATTCTTCAACAAAACTAGGATTTAAAAAATGAAGTTGCAAGTCTTTGTTTAATTTTTTGAAAAAAAGTTTAAACAGAGCCAATTCAAGTATTCGATCGCTTTGATTATTTTTGTGGTATGCAATTGATTTTGGTTGAAAACAAAGCTTTAGAGCGTGTTTTTTTAGAAATCCCTTTTTTGATTTATCGGAATGATCCGGTGTGGATACCTCATTTGGAGAGCGACATCATCAAGATCTTTGATCCGCAAAAGAATCGTTTATTGAAGGAAGGTGAAGCTCAACGCTGGGTTTTGCAGGATGATCGGGGCGATTACATAGGAAGAATTGCTGCTTTTATAAATCCGAAAACCCGAGATTGGAATGGGATTCAAGTGG
The DNA here is from genome assembly GCA_027488715.1 of Bacteroidota bacterium. Taxonomy (GTDB): domain Bacteria; phylum Bacteroidota; class Bacteroidia; order UBA7662; family CANHCV01; genus CANHCV01. Next base: position 3,140 of record JAIYBD010000247.1, read on the forward strand.
GCGGCCTAGGTTTTTTCGAATGCATTGAATCGCAAAAGGCCGCCCATGTGTTGTTGGATGCCGCCACGAATTGGTTGAAAGAAAGAGGAATGCAGGCGGTAGATGGGCCCATTAACTTGGGGGAGCGAGACGCTTTCTGGGGATTGTTGGTAGATGGATTCTCCGAACCCATGTACCGCGCCAATTACAATCCGCCTTACTATCAGGATTTATTTGAAAGTTACGGATTTCAAGTGTTTTTCCGTCAGTTTACCTACTATCGCGACACGCTTCAACCTTTGAGTGACGACATCATTGCACGAGCTGAAAGGGTTTTAAAAGACCCCAACATTACGTTTCGAATGGCTAGAAAAAGCCAATTAAAGGAATTTGGAGAGCATTTTAGAACCATTTACAACGAGGCTTGGGTGAATCATCAGAATGTGGGGGCTATGACATCCGATCGTGCCCAAGCCATCATGAAAGCTATTCGGCCGATCATGGACGAGCGTTTACTTTGGTTTGCCTTTCACGGTAATCGGCCGATTGCTTTTTCTTTAATGCTTCCTGATATCAATACATTGCTTCGAAAGAACAAAGGAAAGTTTGGACTTCTTCAGAAAATAAAATTGCTAATCGATCTAAAACGGGGAAAGGCCGAACGAATTTTTGGTGTCATTTTTGGCGTGGTGCCAGATTTTCAACGAATGGGAATGGAATCGGCCCTTGCGGTTACCTTAGAAAACGAAAAAGCCAAAGAGCCAAAACTGCCTTATCGATCGCTTGAAATGAATTGGATTGGCGATTTCAACCCTAAAATGATGAAAGTTGCCGAAATGGTGGGAGGAAAAATTTTTAAAGAACATCGAACTTTTCGGCTTATTTTTGATCATTCCATTGAATTTGAACGAGAAAAGAAAATAATATGAAAACCGGATTTTTAAATACTCTTGTATTTTCTTCCATTATTGCGTCTGCTTATTATAAAAATAGTGATTATCCGGGGATTTATGAAGGCATTGCCGTAGGTGTTGGTTTCCTGATGGTAGCATTCAGTTACCTCATCCATCATCACGATTTAACCAAAAAAGTAAATCAATTGTACTTGGTTTCGTGTATCTTGATGGTACTTCCCGCTATTCTTCAAAAAATAAATGTTCCTTCCCAGGACTACCAATACCTGTTTTTATTGTTTTTCTTCATGTCGTTGTTGCTTTTGTATTCCATTTTCTGGTTTGAAGACAATGCTAAAGAATACAACAAGAAGTTCATTTTTTCACGAATATTTTTATTTGCTGTTGGATTTGTTTTGGTGTTTATTTTCTCACCATTGGAATTTAAAAACAAAATCACCGTTGCAGTTTTAACAGGCTTTTTAACGTTGTTAAGTCCGAATTTTTTCTTTCGATGGAAGTATCAAAACACTCGAAATTTCAGATTTGGACTGATTGCCGGAGTCTTTTTGTTTTTTAGTTTGTTCATTTCCGCATTCGAAAAGGTAGATGGGAATTTCATCTACGTTAGTTATTTGAATATTCTTTCTTTTTATTTGGTGAGTGTACCTTTTGTGAAAGATAAAATTCTTCCCAATTGGTTGATTCTCCGATTTAAAAATGTAGAAAAGTCGAAACGCCGCTTCCGTCGCCGTGAACGTTATCGCTACAAAAGAGCCATGGAGCAAGAAAACAATTGATTGTTTTCCTTTGTTGATGGGTTATGATTTGTTCTGTTACACGTAAATCGCACTTCAACGCAGCCCATCGGCTTTTCCGACCCGATTGGTCCGATGAAAAAAACCACCAGGTCTTCGGAAAGTGCGCTTATCCCAATTACCACGGCCATAACTACGAAATGCTCGTTAAGTTAACCGGCCCCATTGATCCTCTCACGGGTTTTGTGTACGACCTAAAAAAGTTGGCAGATCTGATCGATGAGGAGATTTGCGATCGCTTCGATCACAAAAATTTGAACTTAGATTGCCCAGATTTTTTTGATTTAATTCCGACTGCTGAAAATATTTGTGTAGTTATTTGGAACCGATTACGAACAAAGATTGAACAAAACTTGTTACTAAGCGTAACCCTATTCGAAACTGAACGAAACATCGTTGAATACCATGGCCCACAACACTAAACCTTCCATCGATCTTTACGGAGACGATCACATCGGTGATTACGATCATCAGCCTATTCGCCCCGACGCTTTTGCCATCCCCGATGATGAAAAAATAGTCCTCATCGCTGAAAAATTCAAAGACATCATGAACATCATGGGGTTGGATTTATCGGACGATAGCTTAAAAGGAACGCCACTTCGCGTTGCCAAAATGTACATTCAGGAGAGTTTTTCTGGACTTAATCCAGCGAATAAACCCGAGATTACCCTCTTTGATAACAAATACAAGTACAAACAAATGCTCATTGAGCGGGATATTCAATTTTACTCCTGTTGTGAGCACCATTTCCAACCCTTCTTCGGAAAAGCGCATATTGCCTACATTTCCACCGGTAAAGTCATTGGCCTAAGTAAGTTGAATCGCATCGTTCAATACTATGCGCAACGTCCTCAAGTTCAAGAAAGATTA
>JAIYBD010000241.1 GCA_027488715.1 Bacteroidota bacterium
CTGCGATTGAGGAACAAAAAATCTTCGTTTCCCTTGGCGGGCATAGCTAATTTTCGTTGAGGCAAGTAATTCGCCAATGCCCGCAACGCCGACGATCCCATGGGAACAATTCTTTCTTTATCACCTTTTCCCACAATTCGAATCAGTTCCATGTCCCAATTGATTTTGGAAATTCGAACATTCACCAATTCCGAAACCCGCAAACCGCTGCCGTAAAGCATTTCAATCATGGCCACGTTGCGGTGCCCTTCCGGTTTAGAGAGATCGATGGTAGCGAGCAGGGCATCGATTTCTTCAACCGTTAACACATCGGGAAGCAAGCGTTCAATCTTGGGCAAATCGAGGTACAAGGCAGGATTATCCGATAGATTTCCTTCTTCCACCAAATAAGCAAAAAAACTACGAAGTCCGGAAATGATTCGCGCTTGGCTTTTCCCTGAAATTCCGAGTCCATGAAGCTCCTTCAAAAAAGCCTGCAAATGATGTTGTTGAACGGGAATGGGTGAGGTAATGCCGAAATGATCTTGGACAAACGATTCCAACTTGGTCACATCGGCTTGATAGCTCAACCAGGTATTGGTACTGAGGGAGCGTTCTAGTTTGAGGTAAGCCTCAAATCCTTTTAAATAGGAATTCCATGCCATGCATTAGGGGTGCATGATGGCCTTCTTAGCCAACAATTGCTCTTCCGTTTCTTTGTGCAAGGCATCGGGAATGCAGCAATCTACCGGACAAACAGCCGCGCATTGGGGCTCTTCATGGAATCCTTGACACTCGGTACATTTATCGGGAACGATGTAATACACTTCATCGGAAATGGGTGCATTCCGCTCGTCGGCATCGTGTTGTTTGCCGTCGACAAAGGTAAACATGCCTGCTAAATTGGTGCCATCGGCAAAGCTCCAGTCGATGCCCGACTCGTAGATGGCGTTATTGGGGCATTCGGGCTCACAAGCTCCGCAGTTAATGCATTCGTCGGTAATGATGATGGCCATGCTTTCGTACTTTTGTGCAAAATTACTCAAGAATCTCTAGCATGGCACCCTCTTCATTTTTAAAAAATAGAATTTTAGCGATCGCTCAACTCTCCCAATTCTATCGTTCCATGTTAAACGACGAAGACCATCCCGTTTGGTTTCGCTGTTCCCAAGAGAACGCGTTTTTCACCGAAGATTCCATTCAACTGGCCTTAGCCACGTGGGCGGATGCCCTCACCGTTGAAGGCTTAGAGGCCTGGCTTTTGCCTTATGAAATCCAAGAAAATTCGGAAAAAGTAGTGGGGGTGGTTGCTGCCGGAAATTTGCCTTTGGTTGGATTGCACGATGCCCTGTGCGTACTGCTTTCCGGATTTAAATTGCAGTTAAAACCTTCTTCTTCCGATCGGTATTTGATGGTAGAGAGTTTGAATTATTTAGAGGGTTTACCCGAGTTTTCTGGCCGAATTGCTCTGGTGGAGAAACTTTCTGAATACCATAAAGTAATCGCTACCGGAAGCAACAACACCAATCGCTATTTCGAGGTGTATTTTCGAAATGTTCCGGCGCTCCTGCGCGGCCATCGAAATTCGGTGGCGATTCTTACAGGAAATGAAACGAAAGAAGAATTGACCAACTTGGGCCACGATGTTTTCACGTATTTCGGATTGGGTTGCCGCAGCATTTCCAAATTGTTGGTCCCACGCGGCTACTCGTTCAATGCCTTGTTCGAAGCGTGGGAACATTTTGCGGAGATCAAAAACCATTTCAAATACTTCAATAACTACGAATACCATTTGGCCGGTTACTTGGTGAATCAAATTCCTTTTCTCAGCAACGATTGGGTGATCATCAAAGAAGATGACGCTTGGAGTAGTCCGATTGGGGTTGTTTATTATTCCTATTACGATTCCTTGGAAGAAGCGAATACCATCATTCAACAGCATGAAGGCAAAATCCAATGCGTGGTTGGGCAGGGATATTTTCCGTTGGGTAGTGCGCAGTTCCCGCAACTGAACGACTATGCCGACGGTGTGGACACGATATCGTTTTTATTGGCATAAAAAAAAGGGGTTGATCGAAATCAACCCCTTTTTCTTCCTAGGAATGTTTATTCTTTGATTTTTCCACCTTCAAAACGCTTGGATAGATCTGCTACCAAGGCCGAAGCGATAAATACAGAAGAATACGTACCGATGATCAATCCCATGGTTAAGCTGAAGCTGAATCCGCGAAGGGCTTCACCACCGAAGAACAACAAGATAACCGCGGTTAATAAAACCGTAAGAACGGTGATGATGGTACGACTTAAGGTGGCATTCATCGCTCGGTTGATCACCACTTCAGCATCTTCCTCTTGATTTTCACGCAAATACTCACGCAAACGGTCAAATACTACTACGGTATCGTTCACCGAGTAACCAATGATGGTTAAGATCGCTGCGATGAAGTTTTGATCCACCTCCAACGAGAACGGCATCACTTTCCAAAGAACCGTGTACAAGGTAATGATAAAGAAAACGTCGTGGAACAATGCCAAGGCAGCCCCCAACGAATAGTACCAACGCTTGAAACGAATCAACAAGTACACCCCGATGGCCAAGATACTCCAGAACACTGATTGAAGGGCTCCCCATTTGATATCATCCACAATGGTAGGACCTACCTTACGCGACTCAATGATGTATTTATCCGAACCAACGAACTCCTCTTTGGTTACAGAACCCATGAACGATTTCAAACCATCGTACACCATGCCGGCTACTTCTTGATCGGCTTCAACGGTATTGATTTCAATCTTTTCTTTGGTCGCAACTTTGTAACGATTGGTGAAACCAGAAACGGTTTTCACCTCGGGAGAGGATTGAGCAAATACTTCGTTCAAACCCTTACGAACGTCTTCAGAATTAATTTCTTTATCTACAGGCAATTGGATGGTATACGTACGACCTCCTTTGAAGTCTACCCCGTAGTTCAATCCGTTGGTGAACAAGGAAACGATACCAATGATGATGAATACCGCAGAGAAGGCATACATGTATTTACGCTTGCCCAAAATGTTGTAATTCGCACCGTGGAAAAGACCTTTCTTTCCTTCGGCAATGAAGTTGATAACTTGACCTTTTGCCATCAATTTTTCCATGATCAAACGGCTTACCAAAATTCCGGTGAACAACGATGTTACGATACCCAACATCAACGTTGTAGCAAAACCAAGAATGGGTCCTGTACCAAAGCTGAACAAAATCAAACCGGTAATGAAGGTTGTCGCTTGAGAGTCAATGATGGAGGAATACGCGTGGGTGAAACCGTCGGAAATGGCTTTGGCTTTGTCGGCCGTTTTCTCCATTTCTTCCTTGATGCGCTCGTAAATCAATACGTTACAGTCAACCGCCATACCCATGGAAAGTACGATACCCGCAATACCAGGAAGCGTAAGAACCGCGCCCATGTATGCCATGATTCCGAAGATCAAAGCCAAGTTTACGAATAACGCTGCTACGGCTACGGTACCCCCTTTGCGGTAATAGAAAACCATGAAGCCCATTACGACCAAGAAACCAAGAACGGAAGACATCAAACCGGAAGAAATGGCTTCTTCACCCAAGGTTGGACCAACAACGGATTCTTCGATAATTTTTGCAGGAGCAGGCAATTTACCCGATTTCAAAACGTTGCTCAAGTCGTTCGCTTCGTCAACGGTGAAGTTACCGGTGATGTTCGAACGACCTCCGGTGATGGGTGTATTTACAGATGGGTAAGAATAAACGTAGTTATCCAAAACGATGGCGATGGAACGACCGCGATCTTCCTTGCTGCGAGGTGCATTGCGCGTGGTTAAATCGGCCCATTTGCGAGCGCCACGGCTATCCATGCTCATGTTTACTTCGTAACCACGGCCCGATTGAGAAATATCGGTAAATGCATCAGTGATTACGCTACCTTCCAATGGAGGTTCGCCGTTCACGGTATTTCTAACAGCGATCAAGTTCAAGAACTTCATCTTGCTGCCGTCTGGCATTTCGCGATCTTCGCCTTTTACGGTCCACAACAATTTCAAATCGCGAGGAAGGCTCATCTTCACTAAATCAGATGCCAACATCGCATTCAAACGAGCGGTATCCTTTGGAAGAGCAGAACC
>JAIYBD010000187.1 GCA_027488715.1 Bacteroidota bacterium
CATGGGGAATCGTTCAAAAAATGCTGGTTCGAGAACGAGAATGCGGTTGTATTCTTGGTCTTGCCGCCAGTGAGGATCCAAGTTGTACGCCGTGTACAAGCAAGTAGGTAAATGAGGATTGATGGATATGGCCTCGGTTTCAACCGGGTTGGTGATCAATGAGATTCCTGTTTTCGGCATCAAAACCGAAGGAATCTCCTTCAAAGGAAACGATTCGGTTTCAACTTCGAGAAAGGTATTTCGATCGCGAGTCGCACAAAAATGATTGATGTTGTCTTGATTAGCAAAGTATTTCCGGTCTCGAGATGCGCCACAAACCCACTGCCATGAAATAAAGTTGGCGGCGAAATCGGCATCCAGCAAATGGTAATACATCCATCGCGCGGGAAGAGCCCAATGTGCCAGGGCCACGTTGGTTGCGATGGAGGCCGTGTACATCCGAACGTGGTTGTGCATGCATCCCGTTTCCAACAAGTGAAGAATTCCCCGATCGATGGCCGAAATTCCCGTTTTCGCTTCCAAAATTGCCGTAGGCATCTGTTGATGGGAAACGGGAATTTGTTCTTGGCGCAACGGCTCACGATCTAAGTTCGGACGATGTTGCCCAACGCGTTGGAAGTAATCCCTCCAAGCCAATTGCTGAATCAAGGGCGTGAGCTGATTGTTGGGCAACCCGCGGGAACGGAGGCTTTCAACAACGTTTTTGGTACTGATGATCCCGCGAGAAATGTAGGGCGAAAGCTGGGTTACTTTCCCCGATTCAAAATTTCGGGTTTTACCGTAGGCAACGGGATCGATGGAACTAATTCGATCGACAATTTCGGAAAAAGATTGGGCGAGTTTCACCCAAAGGAAACAGAATAGAAGAAAATTAGTTTACGAATCTTCGTTTATTCCCAGATCAATTGCAGCATGAATTGTCGGTAAGGGCCCAAACTACCTGGAACCATCATGACCGATTGGTTGAGGGCGTTTCGCACAACCATGCCGATACTCCAAGCAGAATTCAGTTGCGTTTTCAAGCGCACATCGAGCAAGAAATCCCCGTTGGGGTGACGTTCCCGGTGCGCTTGAATTCCAGGGATCGTTCCCGCCAATTGCTCCACCCAAGGCCGATCGATGCTTTCCATAAATCCGTTCCACCTGAAGTTTCCACCCAGCATCCAATTTCCGTAAGTCAACTGTAAATCGGCTCTTCCCAACCATTTTTGGCGGTATTTGAGGTATTTCCACTGCGTTGAAGTAACCGTATCGGTTCCGAGGTTGAGCGGTTCGGTTCGGGTAACGCCAGCCAAATAATCCAGCCTCCATTTTCCTGCACTTTGAAAACCCTTGGCTTGGACATCGAATCCGTAAATCCGGGCTTTCGAAATGTTGGTTGCTCCAAAACCGAACAGCCCGGAATTGAAGTTAAATCCATACGAAAACTCAATCATGTCGCGGTACTGCTGGAAAAACACGGCCGCATCAAAAACAAACGACTGATTTTCCTTTTCATATCGGTACCCCAATTCGGAACTGTGCGCAAATTCGGTTCGCAAGGTAGGATTAGGGAAAATATTGATCCCACCGGTATTGTTGCTTGTTTTTACATACATTTCAATCAAGGTAGGAGAACGAAAACCTTGTCCCCAACTGGCCCTGAAAAAATGGTTCTCCTTCCATCGGTAATTCACTCCACCTCGAAATACAGGAGCAGAAATGGGGGATTTGTTCAAATTGATGAATTGTTCATAGCGAACTCCGCCTTGAAAAGCAAACGATTTCCAAGAATAACTCAACTGCCCAAACAACGCTCGATTCACCGAATGAATGGAATCGCGGAACAAGTTCACATTCTTTTGATGAAATGCTCCGAAAACCGCCGAAAAATGCTCTTTTTGATAGGTGGAGGTATATTCGTACAATTCCGATCGGTTCAAATTGTAAAACACCCGATTCTTGAGGGCATGTCGCCAAAATTTCCCGTTGTACTGAACGTAGGGATCCAAAGTGAAATAACGTAACACCTGACTTACCGTAGTGTCCATGTACTGCGTTAGCGCCATGGAATCGCTCTTCCAAATGAAAAAGACCCCTGCGGAATCGCGCATGGCATTGGCGGAAACGCCCGCTTGAAATCGGCCGTTCGTGTACCGAATTTTTGCATTTCCCCGAAGCCGATTCGCAAAATCTGAATTTCGATAACTCTCGTCTTTCAACGCCTGACCTCCGAGCACGAAGTCCCATTTTTTCCATTTTTGAGCAGAAACCCAAGAAACGGCATTCGTCATCCGCCGATCGTTGGGGAATAAATTAACATGCTCCTGGGGCGGCCGATCGAACATTCCGTTTTGAACCCAAACCCGATGGATCGGTTTTTTTTCTGAAGCCCAAAGGGTTTGCAAGTGAATCACCCCGTTCAAAGCCGAAGAACCGTAAACCGCTGAAGCGGCACCTTTCAACACTTCCACCGATTGAACCTGCTCCATGGGCAAAAAATGCCAACGAATATCTCCTTCGTAAGCTCCCAACATGGGCAAACCATCCACCAACATCAACACCCGACTTCCTACCCCAAACGTAAATCCGCTTCCTCCCCGAATATTGGCTTGTCCGTTGGTGATGGTCACCCCGGGCACTCGATCAATCACATCAGAAAATTGCGTACCGCCGTTAAGAAAAACCTTTTTAGAATCAATTTTCTCTAAGGAAACCGTTGATTTTGCGACCAAGCCCAAAGATCGAGAGGTGGTAATTTCGAAGGGGCGCAACAAAAGCGGAATTTCTTGACGCTTCACGGTATCCTCGGGCGCAAGAGCCAGGAACAAGAGCGGCAACAACATCACATGGAAACATTAAGTTGAAGATGAAAGCTGCGGGGTTGGCCGATATTCCCAGGAATGAACAAGTATTCTTCATTCAACAGGTTTTTCACCAAAGCACCTAAGGAATAGTGTTTCCCCATTTTTCTGAATACTCTCACATCAACAACCAGGTCACCACCGGGTTTTTCATCCCGAAATTTCTTCACGTCGGGAATATTTTGAAGAAAGATATCATCGATGCGAAGCATGAAACTGTTGTACCGAATGTTGGTCCCTAAATCCCATTTTCCAAGAGTTAAATTGACATCTCCTCGGAACAAATGACGGTAACGGTACTTCAACCATTTAGCTTCGGGTGGATCACCCAAAACAGGGAAATAACCCAAATTACGGGGATTCATGAAGGTGTAACCCGGCTGAAGTGAAAGGACATTGTTTCCCCATTTTTGCTGAATTCCAGCCGTAATTTCTACACCGGTAATCCGCGAATTGGAGGTTAAATTTTTAGAAGTAAAGCCCAAAGACCCATCAATAGGATTGGTCCAAGGAGTAAATTCCATCAGGCTTTGGTAAGAAGTTCGGAAACCAGCTACATCAACAAATCCTTGCAGAGATTTCCATTTGAACAATTGACGCGCGCCCAACTCTAACGACGTTCCACGCTCTGGATTCAAATCGGGATTGGAGAAAACCACGATGGCACCGGCTCGGGTATTGGCGTAGCGTTCCGCCACCGAAGCCGTGCGGAATCCTTGACCAGCCGAGGCGCGGAACGTGGTAGCAGGATTCAACTGATAACTCGCCCCTCCGCGGAAAATGGGAAAAATATTCGGCTTCTGATCTTCAATTTGGAAGTACTCCAATCGGCCACCCACCGAAACATTCCACTTTCCACTGGTCTGATCTAACTGACCATACATCGCATAATTATTGGATGAACGATTCCCGTACATCACTTCACTTCGAACAGAATTATGGATGTAAACTGCTCCAAGATTCAACGCGCCATCATCAAACTTAAAAAACTTCTTTTGCTTTTTATAATTGTACTCGCTGTACATCACCGAGCTGGAGGAACGGTAGAGAACGTTATCGCTCAAATTTGCGTTGGAATACCATCGATTTCGGAAGGTGTGTGTGGTGGTATTGTTTTGATAAAAAATGAGGTAAGGATCGGCATTCATTCGACGAAGAGACTGCAA
>JAIYBD010000075.1 GCA_027488715.1 Bacteroidota bacterium
AAATGGATTGCAAATGGCAGCTACCAAGTTTAATGGTGAAGTGAAGTAAAATTTTGATTATCTTGGAACCAAAATTAAACACCATCATGATCATGAAAAAATTCATTCTTGTTTTATTTGCGTTTTCAACTATTTCTGGGTTAGCTCAATCCATGAAATTTGTAGGGGTTAGAAACAATCCCACCACCAGAAAACAAGAGTTTGTGCAATGGGATACCCTTTCATTGCCAACGGTCATGAACGATTCCGCACCCATTAACGGTGTTGTTTCCGGGTCGTCAACCTACAATTCCAACAACGGCAATTTTTATATCGCTACCTATCAAAATAATCAACCGGTTACGTTGGCCTATAATGTGAATCAAAGGAATAACTTTATCATGGCCAATCAAATTAATTTTGGCGTAGGTACCAAAGTTGATTTGAGCAATGGGAAGTTATATACTGTTCATGGAAAGAGATTAGGCGCTCGAGGGTATATTTCTGTAACAGATCCCAATACCGGTATTGCTTCTTTGGTGGATAGCTTGCCCAATACCATCAATAGTTTCTTTGGAGATGGAGTGGTTTTTAATTCCAACACGCATCATTTGTACTTCTATTACCTCGATGGAAACGTAGGTCGATTGATGGATGTTGATGTTTCGGCCAATCCTGTTACCATGAATTCGGTTCCCGTAGTTACAGCCAACGGGAGATCTGCGAACATGGCCATGGAGTTTGACCTAAACACGAATCTACTTCATTTTATTTCCATTGAATACAATACCCAAACCAGAAAGTCAAAATTGTATTTCGGAATTTTAAATCCATCCAATGGAGCCATGAACTATGAAGACAGTACAGCAGGTTATTCGGGTATGGCCATGGGTTCGGGAACATTTGACCAAACCGGACAAAATATGTGTATTCTGGCCATGGATACCAATAATCGATATGTCATGGTTGGTTATCAAGTTCTTGGAGCATATTGGTTTAAGACATCGATTCCAAGTGGTAATATTTATGAAATTGAGGCCAATAATTTTTCTTATGTTCAGGCCAAATACGCCAATAACATTAAAGAGAATCAGAAAACAGAAGTAACGGTTTATCCCAATCCTGTTGATCAAGTTTTGAACATCAAGAGTTCTTCCGTTCTAGATCAGTATCATATTTATTCCATCCAAGGAAAATTAGTTCGAAGTGGAGTTTTGAATGCTTATCATTCCCAAATGGATGTTTCCGATTTCGAAAATGGGGTGTATTTCATTGTTTTCCCTGAAAAGAATAGCGTTGCTAGGTTTGTGATTTCTCACTGATATTGATAAGGAAGTACAAAAGGAAAAAGCATTCTCTTTTTTCGTTTGAAATTTTTTCTTCATTTCTCGACAAAATTTTAAAAAATGGCTAGTCTCGGGTCATTCATGGTTGGGTAGGTATTTCAAACAATATGAGGTGATAGGGGTTACTCCTTAAACCTTATCTATGAAATTAGTAATTGTTTTGGGGCTTTCTTTGTTAAGTTTGGCAACATTGGGACAATCCATGAAATTTGTTGCTGTTCGCAATAACCCTACCACCCAACGACAGGAGTTTATCCAATGGGATACGCTTTCTCTTCCTAATGTCATCAACGACTCTGCATCAATTACAGGATTGGTGTCGGGCTCATCTACCTTTAATTCGAACACAGGAAATTACTGCGTTTCAGCTCTCCGAAATAATCAATCAATTACCTTGTCTTATGATGTTAACACCAGATCAAATACGGTTTTGGCCAATCAAATTGATTTTGGAATTAGCACAAAAGTAGATTTAAGCAACGGCAAGTTATATACCATTCAAGGCAAGAAAAATGGGAAACGCAGTTACATAACGGTCACTAATCCCATCACGAATGCAACCTCTTTGGTGGATAGTTTACCCGGAAGTATTTTCGCATTCATTGGCGAAGGAATGGTTTTTAATTCCAATAATCATCATTTTTACTTCCAATACGTAGATACTGCTAACCAAATGAAATTCATGGACGTTGACCTTTCAGGCACCGCCACTACCATGACTTCCTCAACCCTGGGCATGCCAACCAACAGCGGATCTTATTTCTTGGAGTTTGATTTGAATAGCAATGTTCTTTACTTCTTAAATTTGAAATACAATTCTCAAACAAGAAGATCAAAAATCTTTTTCGGAAACATCAATTTGAATAACGGAGCTGTTAATTTTGAAGATAGTGTAAGCAACATTCGAGCTTTGATTTATTCTTCGGTTACCTTTGATCAAACCGGTCAGAACATGTGCGTTTCAGTTATTGATTCCAATAATCAAAATGTAATGTTGTGTTATCAGGTCTTGAATTCCTATTGGTTTACTGCTCCACTTCCAGCTGGAAGTGTGTACGAAATTGAAGCAAACAACTATTCTTATGCTCAAGCCAAATACGCAAGCACATCTGTGAAAGAGTTGAATGCTCCATTGCTCGTTTATCCCAATCCAGCTCAAGATTTTCTTCAGGTTTCTGGAGCCGGTTTAGGAAATCGTTACCGCATCTTCAATCAAAATGGTCAGTTGGTTTTATCTGGGAAAATTTCTCAAAATGAAGAAAAAATCGATGTGTCTGAACTAAATTCAGGATTATTCCTTTTCATGATGGAGGGAACGAAAACCGTTTCCAAATTCATCATTAATTGAAGTTTATGAAGTGGATCATTATTGTATCATTAGGCTTATTTCTCTTTTTCTTGGCTTACACATCTTGGAGTACCAGTAAAACTCCCAGTCCCAAATACGACATTTTAGAAAAGGACAGACATTTTGAAATTAGGAAATATGAGCCGATTTTTGAAGCACGTACATCCTCTGTTAATCAATGGAAGGAAGGCTCCAATCAAGGGTTCCGTGTTTTAGCGAATTATATTTTTGGAGGGAATGAAACCGGTCAACAAATTTCCATGACAACTCCAGTGAAGACAACAGTTCAAAACGACTCGATGGTCATGTCATTTTCTATGCCGCCAAATATTTCTCCCGACAATGCTCCCAAACCCTCATCTTCAAAAATTCAGTTTGAGTTGGTTCCTGAACGTAAAGTTGCAGCCATCACTTTTGGTGGCTTTGCAAGTCAGGCCGATATGGATAAAAAAGAAAAGGAGCTCAGAGCTTGGATGGAGAAGCGGGGAATCGCAGCAATAGGGCAAGCAGAGTACTTAAGATACAATCCGCCGTACCAATTGGTGGGACGCAGAAACGAAGTAGTTATCCCAATTCAATAATGAAATTCACTTGGGTTATCGAGCATCCATTGCCCTATCGTGCGGATTGGGTTTTCGAACATATGGATGAACGACTATTCCAATCGTTGAAACCACCAGCATGGATGGCAGAAATTCAGCGAAACGATGGTGTTCAGGTAGGGGATGAGATTTGGGTCAGTTTAAAATTTCCTGTTCGAGGTTTGTGGAAAACCAAAATCATCGGAAGAAATGAACAATCACCTTTCTCATTTACCGATGAAAGTAAGACACAACTGCCATGGGGCATGAAGTATTGGAAACACATTCATCGCGTGGTTCCTCTTGATAATCAGTCTTGTAAGATTGAGGAGGACGTGGAATGGGTGGCTAACAATGCCCTAGTTGGTTTATTCTTGAATATGGGATTTAAAAGCATGATGATCTTGAGAAGGCAGATTTACGAAAAATATTTTGAAAAAGTTGCAATTGGGGTTGACACAAAGTGATTTCGTGTTAACTTTGCAACCTCGAAAGAGATGGCCTCGTGGCGCAACTGAATAGCGCATCTGATTACGGCTCAGAAGGTTTCAGGTTTGAATCCTGACGAGGTCACCACAAAAATCCCGCTTCGGCGGGATTTTTTTTTGAATGGGATTTTTTCATCAAAAAAAGAAGCACAAAAACATCTTGGTTTATTTTATTGTTTCATTTCTTATGAAGAGAATCTACCTATTTTTCACACTTCTAATTTACAGTACCACTGTTTTTTCGCAGAAGCAGAATAACCAATGGCGATTCGGACGGGATGGTGGAATCGATTTCAATTCCTCTCCACCTGTTTTTGTTTCTGGATCATCCATCGCCACCGGTGAGGGAAGTGCTTCCGTTTCTGATCGTAATACAGGAAACCTATTATTTTATACCGATGGGGTGACGGTGTGGAATGCGCAAAATACCGTCATGCCCAATGGTTCCAATTTGAGAGGTGGTTCTAGTGCTCTTCTTTCATCAACCACCGCAGCGGTTATTGTTCCAAAACCAAACTCAACAAGCCAATTTTACATCTTTACCATCAATGAGTTGGGAGCTGCTGCTGGTTTCCAAGGATTACACTATTCGGTCGTCGATATGTCGTTGAACAACGGTTTAGGAGATGTTATTCCAACCCAAAAAAATCGATTTCTTTTACTAACGACCTCGGAAAAATTGGAGGTCATCCCAGCGTCGAATCAACAAGATTATTGGATTGTAACGAATGATAATCAAGATTTTTATTCATTTCGTATTTCATCCGCAGGAGTTTCAACTAATCCGGTCGTTTCCTCGGTTGGGGGGAACTTCGCCAATACGGCCGGGCATTTAAAGATTAATCGACAGTTCAACTTGTTGGCTGCTGGAAGTTTGTTTGATCGGCAAATTCGGTTATTTAATTTCGACCGAACCACGGGTTCCATTTCCAACGCTGTGGCATTTGCTTTGCCATCTATCATTTTAAATAATTCTCCTTTGGTTTATGGTGTTGAATTTTCACCGAATGGCAAACTCCTTTACATCTCGAATTTGAATTCGGTTCTTCAGTACGATATCAGTTCACTGAATGCATCCACCATTGAAAATTCGGCCTATACCATTATTCCTGGATCTTTTACACAACCCGCAAGTTTACAGTTGGCTCCCGATGGTAAAATTTATCTGAATGCTGCTAGCATCAATTCCATCGATTGTCCGGATCAATTGGGATCTTCCTGTAATTATCAACCCAATGTTTTTCCGTCCCAAACTGGTGGTGGAGGATACGGATTACCCAAATGGGTATTTTATGCCAACGACACCTTCCAAACCGATTCGTTTTGGATTTCTGCGAATGATAGTTGTTTTAATTCTTTAGCAAAGTTTAAATTGAATGGTTTATCCAAGAATAAACCCATTCGTTGGGATTTTGGTGATCCTGGTTCGGGAAGTGCAAATTCCGACACCGGGTTCGTCGTTAATCATCGATTTTCTTCCAAAGGGAATTATAAGATTTCCACCATTGTGACTCATCCTTGCGGTTCGGATACGGTATATTTTAATTCCTTTTCGGTGATTGATTGTTCACCTCCTCCATGTCTTTCAATTCTTGTTTTTTCTGGAGATTCTTGTTTGGAAAATCAACAGTTCTTTGGAGTTACATCTAACAGTCCAATTCAACAAGTTCAATGGGATTTTAACGATCCACTTTCGTCGGCCAACCTTAAGAATGGGGTTAATGTTAATCACAATTTCACCAAGATTGGCGCCTTTAAGGTTACAGCCTTTGTTCAATTGAGTTGTGGGTTCGATACGCTTTATTACCCCATTACCATTCGAAAATGTCAGCAAGATTCCGTTTCTACGGTGGATTGTAACGTTTTATTACCGAATTCATTTTCACCCAATGAAGATGGGAAAAATGATTTTTTCCAACCGGTTACTTCGTGTTCTTTTGAAAAGTACGAAATGATGATTTATGATCGATGGGGGCAACAATTATTCATCTCCAATTCAAGCGATTTGCTTTGGGATGGTCGTAGTAAAGAAGGAAAAGAGTGTTGGGATGGGTTATTTCCGTTTATTTTTCAATACCAATTGCCCAACGAAAAAACAAAGTTGGTAAAGGGACTTATTCGTTTAATTCGCTGATTTACTGCGCCAACGTGAAACGTAGGCTAAAGCCAGCATTGGTGTTGGCGCTGGGGTAACTTTGTGCGGTGAATGGAATATTTCCAACGCGATCGTAAAAGATTCGCAAAGTCACTTTGTCGTTGATAATGTAGTTGATGTTTGGACGAATACTCACCACCTTCATTCCCGCCGATGGGGTTGGAGGAGCGTCAATATCGCGAATGATGGTGCTGTTATCTCGAATACTAAAGTCAAATCGGAAATCCAAATCGTTCTTAAACTTCGCTCCATTTAAAAGAACGGGGAGTTTATCGCTTGCAATTTTAAATCCTAATCCTACGGTAACATCCGAGGTGTTTTGTTGGCTGATACGGTTATTCAACAAACTCAAGCTGATCATGCGACTTCTCCGATATTCAAATCTCGCGGTTAATCCACTTTTCATGGTAAAGTCTAGTCCAATTAAAGGTTGTAATTGTTCACTTAACGTGATGTTCCCCATTTGGTATTTCGGGATGAAATCTCCGGTAACGGTATCTCGGCCCATAGCAAATCCGCCTTCACCACCTTGGTACAATAAATTTGAGATGTAATTGTTGGCGGTGTACGTACTCGAATAAGAATGCTGAATGGTAAGGGATTGAAACAATTGGGCCCATTTACCTTTTTTACTGTTCAATGAGTAAGTTACTCGCCAATTGGGAAGGGGAATGGTTGGAAAAGCACCTGAATTTAAGCCGTCATTTTCTTTGCCTGTATAAGCGGCAAGGAATGCGGGAATTAACACCGATGGCGACTTGCCGCTGTATCCGTTGGCAAATCCCAAACTATCCAAACCGGTACTGTATGGATTGGCCGAACCTAGGTTTTTGGAGATCTGTTGACGGAAGTTGGAGAATCGGTCGTAGGTTGCTGATTGTAAATAGGTTGACGAGGTTGGGTCTCGATCAATTTTATCGAAAGCACTTTTCCAGGTAATGGTACTAATACTGAAGGAACCCGTTTCGAGTGGATTAAAGCTTCGATACTCCAGATTATTGAAATCGTACCTGAAATTATCTTGAAGCGAGTACGTTTCATTTCGGGTAGCATTGAGTTCAATTCGGAAATTGTTGAAAGGCTCAATAACGGCTCGGGCATTCAAGGTGAGGTTACGGGTTTGTTGGTAGAAACTGGTGAGGAAGGAATCGCGAACCAACCAATTGTTGGCTGCGAGGCGTGGACGCATATCGGTTTGTTCACCGAAAACGAAACCCCAACCTGGAGAGTTGGATATTAAATTCGTACCGAATAGTTGGGGCCTTTGGTTAAATCCGGGAATAATAGTACCCGTGGTGTAACTGTAGTTCATGGATGCGTTTCTAACCATCATCATGGCTCGCACAGAATGACGTAAAATGCTGGCAGAAATGGGTTCTTTCCGCTCTTTCTTTTCTTCTTTTCCGCCTGCAACCTTAGCCGTTTCTTTCGAATTATCCACCTGCTCTACATCCGTTTCATCGTCTAAATCTTCCCCAAAAACATTTTTAGCTTTTTTCTTGGGAGCCGGTTTCAACGAATCTTCTTTCGCTTTTTGTTCTTTCATCAACTTTTCAGCCCACGGGAAAGGTTGGTTATTGTTCACCTTCGAAAGGAAATCAATCTTGTTGTACAATTGAACAAAATTCAATTGCGCATTTCCAGTTTGAGTCGAGCTATTGCTAATGATATTTCCTAAATTCGGTGCTGCCAAGGTTGCCGTTTGCCAATTGTAGGTTGTTCGGTAACCAGCAGTTGCCGTGATGAATTCAAACCCTGGAAATTTACTGAACGGCAAATTGTAGTTGATGTTCACATTGTGATTGAATCCCGTGGTTCTACCTCCTAATAAAACATTATTGAAGATGGAATCGCGCTCCCATTTTTGGTCAATTCTTCCCAACGGTTCATCGATGCGCGATTGATTGTTGGCGGTGTACTGAAATTGAATGGATTGGGCTAAATTGTACGTTAAATTGTAATCCCTCGTTAAGGTGAAATTCTTGTTGAATAGGGTGTCTAACGGAGGTGAACCAGGATCGGAATTGTTTCTTAATATCAATTCATTGTAAGAGCGGTTGGCTGCCGTTCTAAAGGTGAAACTGTTAGGAATAGGAAGGATATTGAAATCAGAAATGAATTTCAGGTATTCTGATTTGATGTTTTTAAAGGGTTTGTAGGGTTTAGCTTGTGAAGTAAAATTGTAACCCAATGCGCCCATTTGCTGGCGATTAATGTCGCTTTGTTTTTCAAAGTTCCGATTCATCACCTCGGAAAAAGTATAGGTCAAATCGAAATTCGAAGGATCCCAAGGCATGGCTTTGGTTCCGGTTCGTCCTTTTCTTAGGTTGGTGAGGTTAAGGTTCTTTCTTCGGGTATAATCCTGTACAATGTTGTAAATGGAATCTACTTCACTTCGGGGTAAAAAGTTTTTAAGCAATTCCATACGAATATCGGGATCCAATGGATTGTATTCGGGTGTTTTAAAACTTTCACCAAATCCCAAAGAAAGAGGAGCCATCACATTCCATTTGCTGGGGAAGAATTTCCCCATTTCCAATTGGCTATTCAAGTCGTATTCGCGGGTGTCCATACGGTTACGATCCGCAACTTTCGAATCAACGTTTCCATATCCGATGGATTTTCTGAAACCTGAAACATTCAACGTTCCCAAATCAGCTAATCGAACATTTACTGTTCCTCGGGCTGCCCATCCGCTTCGATTGTCGAAGTCGGTTAATCGCAATTCATTGAACCAAACCTCTCCACACTCACTTCCGCAATCGTCGTTTCCTGGATTGATGGCATTGCATTTGGGATTTCGAATTCCCATCATGATTACCTGAACGTTGGATAAGTTAGGATTTCCTTTTACCGTTATTCTTTTGCCATCCGATGTAACAATGGTGTAGGGGAAGTTCTTGTCGTATTTTTGAGCGTTCCGCTCTAATTTAGCGTTGTTGAGTTCTTCGAAAGTGACATTGAGTTCGTTTTCTGTTGGCCAAACCTTTCTGCGATCATCCAATACCTCGCCTTTGTACAATCCAGGTTGGGTGACTTTCAACGGGATTTCGTACTCGTAATAGTTTCCGGTAAAATCATTTCCTAAACGAACAAATGCGTGTAATTCATCGTTGCGAAGATTATCACCTTCGGCATGTACGAACATTCGAATACGCTTATAAGCACGAATATCGAGGGTTGTGTTTTTGAATACAGCTCGAGCATCTCCGTCCAACAAATTGCAAACTTTCAATTGAATACTTTGCTCGTTCAATTGTTGGAAATTGTTGGTCATCACGTTTTGAACGCGTTCAATATCGGGAGGAAGAACGTAGTTCACTGGTTTTTTATAGCCGTTTTCCTCAATATTCACCGTTGAAAGCGTAAAGTTGGTTGGATTATCGGGATCGTCTTGCGGAATTTGCTCATTCGGTGAATCCATTTTTCCAGCATACCTGCGCCATTCGGTTCTTACCAATTGGAAGGTCGCAAAGCGCAGGGCGATTTTTTCATCGAAACCGTTCAAATACAAGCGTAGGAAACGAATTGATTTGAAATCGACCACTGGACCTACCTTGCGTTGGGGTTTCATCACGGGTACGCGAAACTGATACCAAACAATATCACTTCGGCTTCCATCTGCTAGGGTTACCGTTGTCGTTAGCTTGTCAGCAATGTAGTTTTTTCCAACCACCATTTCACTGGGCTTCAGACGTATTTTATATTCGTAATAGGCCTCAATACGGTTCAATGAATTATCCAAATTGATATCCTCATTGTTGGGTTGATTGGTGGCTGTGGTGGGAAAGGATTCATTGGATTGTTCCGGAGTTGGACTGTTTCCTTCAGGACCATTGAATTTTTTGTATCGATCTTCCACCGAAGCTTCAGCTTGATCAAAGTCGGTTCCACGGAAATGGTGATAATTATCGGCAGCAGGGTCGTTTTCCACTTGAGAATAAGCAGCAGGATTAAGGATATTTTTTACAACATCCAAAAATCTAGATTTGAAAAAGCTACGTTCTGTGCTATCGTTCAATCCGTCGTAACCGATATCTTGGTACTGACGAGAATTGGGATCGTTATCGAAGGTATTTACGATGGGGCGTAAATTGGGAACAACGCCCAATTTGGTTGTGTCGAGGGAGGTTGTTGCTCCGGCGCTACGTGGATTTCCATGTTCAAAGGCGTGACGATCATCTTTTAAAACATCTTCTGAAACGCTTCCCAAATTAATGACGAATTCTCCACCATTATGATTTGGATTTCCGTCTTTGGGATTAAATGGATCCATCATCCAAAATTCGATGAATTCAATGTTGGCGGCTTCGAAATCGTTTTGCGTAATGACGCGTTGAATGCCGCCCCATCGGGAAGAAGGGTTATTTAAGGTGCCATCGGAATTCAATCCGAAGCTAATACCAGGGGTTGGGGCCGCATCGAAATTATAAGGACCACGTTCATTGGGATAGAATCGCAAGTCAAACGTGTTGATAAAAAGAGGCTGGGTAGTTGCCAATTGCTTGTTGGGGAAAACCTCTTGTTCTAAAATTTCACGGAAGTAATGATTTGAACGTTGAGCTTTATCATTGGCAATGTGCCTTGGCGTAATGGACGTTTCACGGAAAAATAACGGATCTAGCGTATGCCACGCAATTTTTGCGCGATTTTTATTGGAAGCTAAGCTGTCGACCAAATTGCTTTCAGGGAAAACAGCTGGCACCGAGCTGAGGTACCATTGCATGGGTTGTCGAATATCGAAGCTGTTTTCCGTTCCTTCAAAATCGTCGATATAACTAACTCCAGATTTGCTAATGGCTGCCGCATTTCCTGGAAATAACTGTGCAAATTCGCCATCGAATGTAATGGTTGATTTTTCTTTGGTGGAATACAGCGGAAGCGCATCCAACATTTTGGTTAGTAAACGGCTGTCTTTATTGAAGTTCGCATCTAAACCAATAACGGTATTTTTGATGGGCTCATCTCCTTGATTTACTTTCGGAGTGATTGGTCGTTCGTTTAATCGCAATATGGTACCTCCAACATTGAAATTTTTGGAGATCATATAATCCATGCGAGTGGCCACTAAACTTCGGGCAACCGGTGTAAATCCTGGATTGTTTTCAAACGAAACGTTGACCGGTTGACCTGAACTCAAAATGCTTGGGTTGATAATTTTAACTCGTCCTAAGGTGTAATCAACGGTGTAATCACTTCCTTCGACCAACTGGCGGTTACCGGCTGTAACTTTTACTGAACCTTCGGGAACGTTGATTGCTCCGAGAAAAATTTCATTTCCGCTTTGTCCTTTATATCTTCCTCGAATAAAGAAACGGTTTTTTTCAGGGAACTGAATCGCCCAAGCCCGAGTACTATCGTATAATTCTTGGTAAAGGTATTTCTGCTGAACTTCTAAAGGGGTATTCGAGAATTTGTTTTTCAAGTTTGAACCAAAAGGTTCCAAAACGGGAAACATTACCCGACCTTTTTGGGCATCGATGGTGAGCCCATCAATAAAATCGAAAACCCCATCAGGGGTGGGTTCTTGTTGTACGTTTAGGGAATCCAAGCCCATAACCCGAATCAATGGAATCCCTTTGATGTTTCCTTCGGGAAGGAATCGTTTGTAACCGTTATTCAAATCGGCATAAACCACATCCAAAAAGAAATCTTCCCTTGCCACTTGGTAAGCGTTGAGGGAATAGATGTTCTTCATCATCAAATCCCAAATGGGACGATCAACACGAATTTGGGTACCTTTCAATAATTTTAGGAAAAGAACGGATGGGTTGTTGGGCTCGGTAGGTCGTTCATTGGAGAATTCACCCACCCGATAAACGTTTCCGTTATAGGTGTACTCGTAAGCCACGGCTAGCACTTGGTCGTTGTTCAAGGCCGAATTCAACGAAACAAATCCAAGTTGAGGGTGGAAGGTGTATTCGTTAGGATTGAGTTTTTTCAGGGTAATTTGCTCGAAATCAACCGAGTTTTGAAGGGCTGGATAGCGATTTCGAAGCGCATTCAACGAGTTATTGGTAAGGCGAATGTTGCTATCTACAAGAAGATCTTGGTATAGATTATTGGCATAGTTGGATGGAACTGGGCCGATAACGCCTCCCTTGTACGCGGAGTTTGCAATGAAATTGCTATCATTTTCGGCCAGGTCGGCAAACGCTAACACATCCCGAATTTCAGGGTCGTTGTCAACAGGGCGTCGAACTACCCAAACTTCAATTCGGGTAATACGATAAGGACTTTGAATGATCGGTAATTTGGAAAGGGCTTGATCAAAATTGGCCCGGAAGGATTGATTCAAGAAAAAGTGCCGATTGGCGTCATATTCATCGGCCGCGAGTGAGAAATTCGTAACCTGTGCACCATTTTGCACCGTGATGTTTTGCGAATTTCCTTGTTGATTGGAAACAACGCCGGTGACTTTCAATCGGCCGAACTGGAGTTGACTTTTTACCCCAAATAGCGTTTGTGATCCTTGAATTAAAGTTCCTCGAAGAGGTAATCCAACGTTACCGACCTCAACCGATTTTACTATGTCATCTTCCTGTCCGTTAAAGTCAAACTTTATTCGGTTTTCAAATTGGAAGATGGATTGGGTGTTTTGATTGGCATTGAATTTCAATCGTTCTCCAATTTGTGCTTGAATGTTCAATTGAAGATTCATGTCGAAATCGAAGTTTCCTGTTCTTCGTTGCGCAAAAGTTAAGTTCGGATTATCTTGACGTAGTCCTTGGTATCCGAATTTTAACTCAGCAGAACCATTGGGTCGAATATCAATAAAATTCCCTCCGAAAATACCACCCAGAACAGGTGGCAGTGCTAATTTGGGGATCACGCTTTGGCGTTCGAACATGGAAATGTTGTTGGATGATTTCTCATTCCAGTTTTTCCTAGATTCTTGCTTGAGTTTGTATTCTTGGTATTCTTCGGGTGAGTAATACATCGGAAATCCCATGGGCTGTCCACCTAAATATCGCGTAACAATGTATTTTCCCGATTTAGGGTCGTAAACAACTTTGGTGGTAAGGTTGGAGGGATCTTTGAGTTGATATGGGCTGGTGTACCCAGGATTTTGATTTCTTTTATCTTTAATGGGATAACGTAAGGTGCTATCGTTTTGGGAATGCGCGAAAAGCGAACCCAAAAACAGGATGATGAATCCAATCCAACGATATGTTACTTTATTTTTTTTCACGGTGGGTTTACCCCATGTTCTTCAAAGATAGTTTAACCAATTCTTCTACCGAAATATTTCCTTGGGCATTTTTCCATAGTTGATCAATGGCTTTTTCGGCTTTGATTTTAGGGAATCCCAAAGTAACCAAGGCATTTAACGCATCTTCTCGGTAATTATTTTTCTCGACAAACGGAAGAGATGCGAAATCCGCCCCAGAAGTTTTAATGATTTTATCCCGCAGCTCCAAAATAAGGCGCTGAGCTGTTTTTTCTCCTACCCCTTTGACACTTTTTACTACCCCAACATTTCCAGATGCGATGGCATTTTTAAGTTCCATGGGAGAAATGTAAGAAAGGATGGTTCTGGCTGTATTTGCGCCAATTCCGTTCACAGAGATGAGATGATGAAAAAGTTCCTTCTCTTCAGCTTCTGCAAATCCGAACAGTACATGTGCATCTTCCCGAACCTGAAGGTGAGTTAAAAGCTTCACCTCTTGAAGGGCTTGAATAGCAGAATAGGTATGAAGTGAAATGGAAATTTCATAACCTACACCATGCACATCGACAACGGCGGTGGCGGGATGACAGTGAACGAGTTTTCCTTGTAAGTAGGCGTACATGGTTTAATGATTTGCGATTTGAGCATCGATCACGGCAATGGTTGCCATGTTCACTACTTCACGAATGGTACAATCGAGTTGAAGGACGTGTACGGGTTTTTTCGTGCCTAAAAGGATGGGGCCAACCGCTTCGGCCGCTCCAAATTCCTGAATCAATTTGTAGGCAATGTTTCCAGCGGCCAAATTGGGAAAGATGAGGGTATTGACGTTTTGATTGACCAATTCAGAGAACTCAAAATTCTGTTTTAACAAAGCTGAATTAACCGCGAAATTGGCCTGCATCTCTCCATCAACCAAAAGTCCAGGATATTGGTTTTTAAGGATTTCCAACGCTTCTTGAAGCTTATTGGGTATTTTCCCAGGATTCGATCCAAAATTGGAGTAGGACAGTAGAGCTGCAACCGGGCGGATGTTGAATTTTTTCACAGCTTCTGCGGTTGCAACGGCAATGTCGGCAATCTCTTCCGCAGAAGGATCAACATTGACCGATGTATCGCTAAAAAAGAATGGCCCTTTTTTGGTGAGCATGAGGTACATTCCCGCCACCACTTTCCGTTCTACTTTTTTGCCAATAACTTGAAGGGCTGGTCGAAGGGTTTCCGGATAATTTCTGCTGATTCCTGAAATAAAAGCATCTCCCATTCCTTCTTCCAACATCATCAAGCCGAAATAATTTCGATCTCTCATCAAGCGCGCCGCATCTTTTTTAGAAATTCCTTTGCGTTGGCGCTTGAGATAAAATTGCTCCGCAAAACGCTCACGTAAATCATGTTCCTGATAAACATCCAACATTTCACAATCGTCCAATCGCAAATTGTTTTCTTCGATGAGTTGGTCGATGATGCTTCGAGTTCCCAATAAAATGGGTATTCCAATCCCTTCATCCTTAATGATTTGGGCTGCCTTTAAAACTTTAATGTTATCGGCTTCAGCAAAAATGATTCGCTTAGGATCTGATTTGGCTTTTAAGGTTAAAAACTTCATGAAGTTATTCTCCAGGCCAAGTCGGTTTTTCAATTCATCTTCATAAGCATCCCAATCGGTAATCTTGATTTGGGCAATACCACTTTCCATGGCAGCACGAGCAACGGCAGGCGCTACGGTGTGAATCAATCGAGGATCAAACGGTTTAGGGATGATGTAATCTTTTCCAAACGTGATGTTGGATTGGTTGTATGCAAGATTTACGATTTCTGGAACCGTTGTTTTGGTTAGCTGTGCAATGGCTTTTACTGCAGCCAATTTCATTTCTTCATTGATACCTGTTGCGCGAACGTCTAAGGCCCCTCTGAAAATGTAAGGGAAGCCCAGTACATTGTTCACTTGATTAGGGTGATCACTTCGACCTGTGGCAACAATGATATCTTCTCGGGCCGAAATGGCTAAATCGTAGGCAATTTCTGGTGTGGGGTTGGCTAATGCAAAAACAATGGGTTTAGCAGCCATGCTTTTAATCATGTCCTCCGAAAGAATATTTCCTTTGGAAAGTCCAATAAAAACATCTGCACCTTGAATGGCATCTTCCAAGGTGTGAACATTGCGGTTGGTGATAAACTCTTTTTTCTGGGTATCTAAATCATTTCTAGAAGAATGAATCACTCCCTTGGAATCCAACATGATGATGTTTTCAGGTTGTGCTCCCAACAATTTGAAAAGTCGGGTACAAGAAATGGCAGATGCCCCAGCGCCGTTGATGACCAAAGTCGCTTCGCTAATGTTTTTTCCTTGGATTTCCAGAGCATTCAATAATCCGGCACCTGAAATGATGGCCGTTCCGTGTTGGTCGTCGTGCATCACGGGAATATCCAATTCTGCTTTCAAACGTTGTTCAATTTCAAAAGCTTCTGGAGCCTTGATGTCTTCCAAATTAATTCCTCCGAAAGTAGGTGCAATTGCTTTTACAACTTGAATGAATTTTTCGGGGTCTTTTTCATTCACTTCAATATCAAAAACATCGATGTCGGCGAAAATTTTAAAGAGCAATCCTTTGCCTTCCATCACCGGTTTTGAAGCCAGTGCACCGATGTCGCCAAGGCCTAATACGGCAGTTCCATTGGATATAACGGCCACTAAATTTCCTTTAGCGGTGTATTTGTACGCATCAGAAGGGTTATTTTGAATTTCAAGACACGGTTCCGCAACGCCCGGGGAATAAGCAATGGCTAAATCACGTTGCGTGCGGTGAGGTTTGGTCGGAATAACTTCAATTTTTCCAGGCCTCCCTTGGCTATGGTAATCTAAAATATCTTTTTTATTGGATTTTGCGGACATACTTATTCAATATAATGGGGCGAAGATACGAAAATTGACCCTCCAAACGGCGTTTTTTTATCAACGATTTCGATAGATTATCGTCACTTTTTTTTGACAAATTTATTTTTTGTGCCACAAGGTGTCGTATTTGTTTTGGTAACTTGCAGCATGGACAATCCTAAAAATTTTATTGTTTACAATTGCTCGGCAGGTTCAGGAAAAACCTACAATTTGGTCAAAGAGTATTTGGCCATTGCATTAGGGAATTCCTTGGATGATCAAGGGAATGAAATCCCGTTTCAAGTGTCTTATTATCAGCGTATTTTGGCGATTACATTCACGGTGAAGGCAACGGGTGAAATGAAAGAACGAATTCTTCAAGCGTTGAAAGAATTAAAGACCGGAAACCTGGATCGATTCAAAGAGATGGATGTTCGATTGATGGGCATGTTGGGAATTTCTAGGGAGGTTTTGATGGATCGGGCATCCAAAGTTCATCATCATATTTTGCACCATTATTCTGAGTTTTCGGTGAGCACCATCGATAAATTTGTGGTCAAATTGGTTCAATCTTTTTCAAAGGATTTGGATATATCCCCTGATGCTAAAATTGAATTAAATCCCGAAAGAATCATTGAAGAAGGAGTTGAATTGTTGCTGGAGGAAGTTGGAAATAATGAGTTGATAACGAAATTGTTAACCGAGTTTTTAAAAGAGCAGCTTGATCTGGAAAAATCACTGAATATTGAAGACGAAATTCGAAGTATTGCCCAATTACTTTTTCAGCAGCGTTCGAAAAAAGCACTTCAGCGACTATCGAATTATCAGGTTGAAGATTTTAATGAATTCAAAAAATCTCTTCAAAAAGAAAAGCAAATCATTTTTGATGAGATCGATCGACAAGCTTTGGATGTTAAAAAACGATTGGATGCCATTGGCGTTGATCCGTATTCATTTTCTGGAGGAACGCGTAGTCTTGGAAAAATGTTGGATGAAATCCTGATCGCCAAAAAGCGAATTAAAGAATTTAAAACGCCTTTGGAATATCCAATCAGTGATAAATATTTTCCAGCCAAAAAGAAACCCGCCAATGGTGATGAAGCCATTGCTATCGTCACTCCATTTTTACTGCAATATCCAGAACTAAAAAAACAAGTTACCCTTTTTGAGTTAATGCTCAAAAATTCCAATTCCATGGGATTGATTTGGGAATTGGATAAACATATCAAACAATGGGAAGAAAATCAACGTGTAATCCCGCTCTCAGATTTCGATGATTTCCTTTCCAAGGAGATTAGTGGACAGTCGTCGCCTTACATTTATGAACGCCTAGGGAATTGGTACCATCATTTGCTCATCGATGAATTCCAGGATACCAGTTTTAAACAATGGGACAATCTGCTTCCATTGGTCGCTGAGGGTGTTTCGAAAGGTTTCAAATCGGTCATTGTTGGGGATGGAAAACAATCCATTTACCGATGGAGGGGCGGCGAACCTGAACTGTTTCGTAGATTAAGTCACCTGGATTCTGAGCAACCCGCTTTTTTAGAAGAAGGCTTGGCCGCATCGTTCAAATTGGAGGAATTGAAGGAAAATCGAAGAAGTGCTCCTCAAATTATTCAATTCAACAACGATTTTTTCAAGTTTATCACCGATTCTTTGCCCAATTTCGAACGCTTGATTCAAGTGTATCAATCGGTGAGTCAGGAAGTAGTGAAAACCACGGAAGGTTCTTTGGAATTTTTGTTTTACAATCCAGAAGGCGGTCAAAAAGAAGATTCGGGTGAGGAAGAACCGAGAGAAGATGAAGATGGGAAGGAAGAAATGCCGACGAGTTTTCATCTTCAATTGATACGGAATAAAGTTTTGGAGCTAACCAAGACGGATGATCCAAATCAGGTTCCGAACTATTCGGAAATTGCTATTTTGGTGTGGACGAATAAGTTCGGTTCACAAATTGCTGCCGATCTGATGGCCCACCAAATTCCTGTTAAATCAGAGGATTCCATGTGGTTGGGCAAGCATAAGTCGGTTCATGCTATCATTGAAACCCTTCGGGTGATTCAAGATCCACAACGAGAACGGTCTAAATTGGAGGTAATATCCGTTTTAAATGAATTGAAAAAATGGGGATTTTCCATTTCAACCATGGCAACTTGGTGCAAAAAGGAGCATTCCAATGATGAATGGCTCACCCACGTCGTTGGAGGTAGAAATGCATGGATAGAGCTTCAAAAACTTCCCTTATATCCCATGGTGGAATGGATCATGAATCATTGGGGATGGGGTGAAAAACCCGATGCATTTTTATTCGGACTCCTCCATTTTATCAAGAATAAAGGGCTTTCACATGCGGGAATTTCAGAGTTTTTGGAAATTTGGGATCGAGATGGATTCAAAACCAGTATTCAACCCGGAGCAGAAACCAATGCCGTGGTAGTTACAACCGTTTTTAAATCAAAAGGACTCGAATACCCCACCGTTATTCTACCTAAAATCGATTTTCCGTTGACCGATAAATTGCACCTTAGTGAGGTTTGGGTTGAATTAAACCCATCTGATTTCCCCAACACGTCGCCTGAAAAATTACCCGAATTGTGGCGAATGAAAGCCGTGAATGATTTGGAGAAAACAACCTATTCGGCAGATTTTATGGTTGAGCAAGAATCAAAAATGCTGGATAAACTCAATGAAATTTATGTAGCCCTAACTCGTCCAAAAAACCAGTTAATCATCCTTTTGAAACAGGTTAAACAAGAAAAGAAGGGCGAAAGTAAATCGCTTTTATTCCCTGATTTATTGTGGAGATTTTTAGATGGTAATGAAAAGTTTGAGGTGGACGAATCCAATGAAGATGTGATTCGATTTTATCAAGGACAACAAAAATCTGTTGAATTTTTAGGAATAAACGAGGAAGAAGAGTTGATGCGTATAGGATTAGGGAATTTTGAATCCTGGAAATTAATGAAGGAGAAAGATCAAAACGTAGAATCTGAAGTTGGAACATGGGTTCATTATGGTCTTTCATTAATGAAGAAAAAAGAAGATTACGAGGGAGTTTCCGTAAAAATGAAATCGATGGTGGAACCGCCTTTGTGGTCGGAATTTTCTGAAACCTGGAAGGCGGTTCAAGTGAAATTAGATTCCGATGCCAACTGGGAATTAGCGTTTCATGCCCAGGCAGATCCGTTTCCAGAAATGGAGATTGTGGATGAAAACGGACAATTAAAGCGCTTGGACCGGTTGGTTCAAATCGATGGAAAGTGGTACTTGTTTGAATTCAAAACCGGTGATCCCCGTCCAGAACATCAAAAACAATTAGAGTTCTACCAAAAAATGCTTGAACAATGTCAGATCAAACTTCACGATGCACAAATCCTATACGTATGAGCCATTCTTTTTTAAATTTTGTAGCCCAGGAATATGTGAATCGTGATCGAAAATGGATCGATACGCAATTGGTTTTTCCTACCCAACGTTCCGCTTATTTGTTTAAGTTGGCTCTTAAATCAAAACTTCCCACCCCAACGATTCTGCCTTCTATCATCACGGTCGATGAGTGGATACAACAAAATCAAATCAAAACAACTCAAAAATCAGCCTTGATGCTGTGGGAATTGTTTCTGGTTTTTAAAAGTGAAATGGATGAAGAGGTGTCATGGGTTCAGTTTTTGAAATGGGGCTCTCCGTTACTTTCAGATTTTTCGGAAATCGATGGAAATTTGGTGAATGCCGACCAACTGTTTCGTCAGTTGGAAGAAGAAAAGAAATTGGATGCTTGGGCCAAACGACTTGGGGAAATTCCGTTGGAACCCGAGGCCCAAATCCGTCAACAATCTTATGTGGCATTTTTTGGAAAGTTATCCCAAGTTTACCACCGTTTCAAAGCGCAAGTTGGAGCAAAAAATTGGGGAACCAAGGGCGATTTGTTTCGAACTTGGGGTGAACAAGTTATTCATTCGGAACGAGAAATATGGATGGTTGGTTTCTCTGCAATTTCAAAAGCCGAAGAAGTTATTTGGAATCAACTTTCTGTTCAGAATAAATTGCAGGCTTTTTTCCATTTTGAGCCATGGATGATCAAAGATGACCAAGAATCGGGATTGTTTTTCAATAAACATCATGCAAAAAAAACATGGTGGAACCCCAAGAATCATTTTTCAGAAATTGGCCAACAAACCATCACGACCAATGCGGCCATTGATGCGATTCATCAAATAAAAATTGCCGTTCAACAAATTCAGGCGACCTTGGAGAAGAGCGATTGTCAACCTCATGAAATGGGTGTGCTTCTTTGCGATGAAAGCTTACTCGTTCCATTTTTGGACAGCCTTCCTGCCCATTCCATGGAAGTTAATATCTCTATGGGATTTCCAGTTTCAGAATCTTTGATTTTCTCGGCCATTAAACGACTGGAGTGGTATTATCTCAAAATGGATGGCCGAAATCAAATGGCCTTTATCTCCGAACTTCAATCGGTTTTAACCACCGGAGCTTGGAAACATGTTTTTCCTGAAAAGGTACATGAAGGATTAAAGTTGTGGCGAATTCGTGGTGCTCAGAGGATGCAAAAAGCCCAATGGGAACATTGGAATTCACAAACGGGAAATCATTGGGCCGCAAATTGGTTTGAAAAACTTCCAGATAGTTGGAACCAGGTATCACAGCAAATTTTGGAGTTTTGCAGAATTTGGAAGGGCCGATTTTCAGAAACACACCGAGAATTTCGCTCCGCTAAGTTTTTGGAAGACGCCATTTTGGAAATTCAATATTTCTGTTCAGAAACCCACGTTGAGTTGAGTTGGTCGGAAGGACTGAAGTGGTTGATCAGCGAGTGGGGCAAAGAGCGAATTCCGTTGGAGGGCGATCGCACCGATGGAATTCAAGTGATGGGGTTGTTGGAATCCAGAAGTTTAGATTTCAAGTATTTGTGGGTTCTTTCGGTGAATGAAGGAATGATACCTTCTGCCCATCAGCCCAATTATTTTATTCCGTTGAGGGTGAAGAATGTTTATCAAATGCGTGATCGAGACGAGGAAAGTGCGGTTGCCGCCTATTTGTTTTATCGTGCAATTTCAATTCCCAAATCGGTACATCTTTTTTACGCAACATCCAGTGATTACGCTCAAGGGGGTGAAAAAAGTCGTTTCATTGAACAATTGCTCAATGAACGCAAATTGTTAAGGCCTGGGGATGAGATTCAATCTATTCAACATCGATTTCCATCCGAAATGCCCATGGAGCAATTGAAGCGCGAGCCCTTGGAGTTGGAAAAGATAAAAGCCTATTTTGATCAGCGACTTCCAGCCTGGGAGCTTGGGAATTATCCGGACGGTCGATTGGCTGGAATTTCGCCTTCCCTTATTTCCTCTTACAAGAACTACCCTTTCGATTTTTATTTGCAGAGATTTCTGGGATTCAGCCAAGAAGAAAAAGATATTGCCGATCATTTGGACGCTCGATTGGTAGGAGTGCTTTTTCACGAAGCTGTTGATTTCCTCTATCAACCCATCAAAAATGATGGAACGGTAACCATCGACCACGTTCATTGGATGAAGTCCAACATTCAAGTTGCTTTGGATCATGGATTGAAAGTTAAAGATTTAGAATACCGACCAACCAGTCATGGGAGAAATCATTTGTTAGTGAATCTTGCCCAAATCTATTTGGAACAATGGATCAATTTTGAAGAAAATCGAATAAAAGAAAAAACCGTTGTCATCAAAGGCATTGAAGAAGAATTTGTATTTGCGTCCAAACTGAACATTTGGGGAGAAGAAAAAACCATTCATCTTTTAGGAAAATTCGATCGAATTGAAATGGTAAATGGGATCCTTCGGATTGTCGATTATAAATCGGGATCCTTTAAAGAGAAGGATTTGAAACTCATTCCATCGCAATTCGAAATTATCGATCCAGAAATTCCCATCAGTTCTAAAGCGTATCAATTATTGTTTTATGCCTATGTTTTGCTTCAACAAGAAAATTACCAATCCGTTCAATCCATAGAATTGGCCATTGCTCCACTGCAGAAAATCATGGGTAAACCCTTGGCGTTTGTGGAGGTGAAATTGGAAAAGACCAATTTTCTTAGTTACGTTACTCGTGAACAACTGGAATTGTTTTTCCAAAACATTGTCAAAGTAGAGTTAGAGGAGGTTTTTGATCTCAACCAAAAGATGATCATTCCCGCTGAAAAAATCGGATCTGGCGTTCTTCCCGCATAATTTCCATGTACCTTTGAGCATGAATTTATTGAATCGCCTAGGTCAGTTTCTGGTTTATTCAAATATTTGGATTGCAATTTGTAGCGGTTTTTGGACGTTGGGTGCCTTTCGAATGCTTCATGGTGAATGGGCAAATGAGTTGGATCCGATTAGTCAATGGGTGTTTGTAGGCGTGAATGCTTTGGGTGTTTTTTTGTTTTACGGATTTTCTCGATTGGTGTTTTTCCCGGATCGTGAAAAAGCGGAATCAGAAATGAATCGATGGTACATTCGAAATCGAACATGGATTTTAATTTCATCAACCTTCGTCACTCTTGGATTATTATCGATCAATATCGAAATGCTGTGGTCTTTTCAGTTTTGGCTTTCAGCACTTCCTGCAATTCTCTATTTAGTGAAAGTTAAAAATTGGTCGATTCGCTCCATTTGGTTTTTAAAACCGTTGTGGGTGGCGGGAGCTTGGTGGTGGTTTACCGTTGGAATGCTTCAAGAACCCGATTGGATGGTGAAAGATGGTATCTGGATTTCGGCTTCCTTGTTCTTGTTTTTGCTGGAGTTAAGCATGCTTTCCGATTGGGTAGATGCACGGGAAGATCGACTTCATGGAACCGATACCTGGATCAATCACTTGAGTTTAAATCAAGTTCAATTTGGGGTGGCCATTTTACAAGGAGTGGTAACGTTTTGTTGTGATAGTTGGGTACCTGTGGCGTTATTAACGGTGAGTAACTTGGCCTATTGGCTTATTCCCAAATACATGAAGATTGGTTGGCGTAATCAGTTCATCCAAGAATCCTTATTGATTTCACCTTTGATCATTCAATTTTTTGTTGCTTTATGAAATTTAAGATTCAAAACCTTGCCTTTTTTATCCCATTTTTATTTTCGTCCCCGGCCATGGCACAAATTGAGCCGGATTCTTTGTTAAAGATGGAGAATGAAAA
This sequence comes from Bacteroidota bacterium, assembly GCA_027488715.1. GTDB lineage: Bacteria > Bacteroidota > Bacteroidia > UBA7662 > CANHCV01 > CANHCV01. Next base: position 23,115 of record JAIYBD010000075.1, read on the forward strand.
AGTGATTGGTATTTTCAATGGCGTGAATCGAAATTCGAATTCTGCTTTGAAATGGGGGGCGTTTACAGGATCGGTTTATTTCGATGGATATTTGAATTTGAATGCTGCCCGCCCCAAAGACAATACCCAAACCGCTTCGGCAACTTTAGGGCGGTGCAATGAATTTGATATTTCCTTGATTTCTATTGGTGGAAAATTTCAGGAAGAACGCGCTTGGGGGGCAGTTTATCTTCAAGCCGGTAACATGACGAATGTGGTTCACGAATTGGATCCTTCGGTGAATCGGGGTTGGAATTCCGGCGCTACGGAACTGGAGTTTGTTCGAGAAGCCTACGCCGGTTTTTATCTTTCAAAAGATAAAAAATGGAGTACCGAAATGGGTATTTTCAATTCCTACATCGGAGCTGAAAGTTATCTAGTGCAAGAAAATTGGAGTTACCAACGCTCCATGGTTTCCGATTTAACGCCCTTCTATTTTCAAGGAGCTAAGTTAATTTTCTCCCCCAAATCCAATGAATCCCATGAAATATGGTTGATGAATGGTTGGCAAGCATACCACCGTATTGGAAAAGCGCTCGGTGTTGGATTTGTAAATTCTTGGGTGTTAAACGATCGTTTAAAATTTTCAGCCAATGGGTATGTTGGAACAGATTCTCGAACTCAAACCGGGGCATCTTCTTCGGTGTTGAGGTGGCACCACGACCACAGTCTTCAATATCTTTGGAAAAATCATGGAATTGCGATCAACAATCATTTGGGAATTCAGCAAGGAGATTTGGCTACGGGGATTTCGAAAGGCACTTTTTGGGGTAGTTCAATTTCCCATCGTATTTTCTTTAAATCGGCTGCTTTAACACAACGGGTTGATGCGATTTCAAATCCGGGTTTGTATTTGGCTTGGAATCCTGTTCCTCTGTATCCTGAGTCGTTTTATTTCTACAACAACAATGTGAAAATGATTCAAGGGACTTTGACTTATGATCGATTCATTTCTAATGCTGTTACTTTTCGATCAGAGTTGTTGTATCGGAGAGCCGATCGTCCTTATTTCGTTTCTCGAGATGGAACCACTTCACCCAATGGCTGGATCGATGACCCCTCAAAAATTTTGTGGTATCCTCAATTGAAACGCAATGAACTTCGGTTGATGTTTGCCGTGAATTTTAGATTATGAGTGAATGTGTTACCATTATCATTTTCAGAGGCCGGTTAAAGAAGTAGCCAAAATTCTAAGGATTGATCCCAATTCTATCATTGGTGGAGATGAAATTCCAGGTGTGATAAATGGATTTAATCATCCTCGATTGCCGGTGTTGGTGAATGGGAATATCGAAAGTTTAACTTGGGGTTTAATTCCTTATTGGGTAAAAACCGAAGATATGGCCCATGATTTATGGAACCAAACTTTGAATGCTCGTTGGGAAACCATTCATGAAAAACCATCCTTTCAAAAGATAAAACAAAATCGGTGCATTGTTCCTTGTACCGGTTTCTTCGAGTGGAAACAAGTTGGAAAAACTAAATTAAAGCATCATATTGAATCTGCTCAAAGTGACTTTTTATTGCTCGCTGGGATGTTTGATGAATGGGTGAATCCTAAAACAGGCGAAGTTCTAAAATCCTTCTCTATCATTACTCAACCTGCAAATGAACTGATGTCGGAGATTCACAATACCAAGAAAAGAATGCCGGTTTTGATTGAAGAAAACAAACTGGATGAATGGTTTGGAGCAAATTATCAAGAAGTAGTAGTTCCAACACCGGAATGTGTGCTCAAGGCTACCCCAGAACAATCACTGCTTTTTTAATGCCTTTGCATAGGTTTCTAAGGCTCTATTTCGAGCAAAAGTGTGTTCAACCATGGGGGCGGGGTAGTGGTTTGTTCCCCATTCTGTTACCCATTTTTTGATGTATTGGTATTGGGAATCAAATTTTTTGATTTGTTCGGCTGGATTAAATATGCGGAAATAAGGCGCAGCATCGCAGCCTGATGAACTTGCCCATTGCCACCCGCCATTGTTGGCTGCTAAATCAAAGTCCAGAAGTTTTTCGGCAAAATATGCTTCTCCCCATTGCCAAGGAAGTAATAAATGCTTGGTTAGGAAGGAAGCAACCACCATACGAACGCGGTTATGCATAAATCCAGTTTGGTTCAATTCACGCATTCCTGCATCGACCAAGGGATATCCAGTTTTTCCTTCGCACCATTTCTGAAAATCATCTTGGCTATGTCGCCATTCAATCTGATCGTATTCCTTTTTAAATGCAGATTCTTTGACATGGGGAAAATGCCATAGAATCATGTGGTAAAAATCTCGCCAAATGAGTTCATTAAGCCAGGTATCGGAAAATTGGAGCGCCATTTTCGCTTGTTCTCGAATGGAAATGGTTCCGAATCTTAGGTGAACTCCAATTTTAGAAGTGGCAGGTAAAGCGGGAAAGTTTCTTTTTTGGTCGTATTCTAACAATAATTTATCTGGAACAGAAGAATTCGGAAAGTCGATTCCTGAAGGTTTGAATCCAATTTGATCAAGAGTTGGGATATTCGTTGTAACTTGGAATAAGTTCGAAAGGAACTGTTCGGAAGGGTAGGAGGGAATGGGATGTTGAAGAAGTTTTGATTTCCATTTGTTTTTGTAGGGGGTGAAAACGGTGTAAGGTTTCCCGTCATCCTTGGTAACTTCACTCTTTTCAAAGATCACCTGGTCTTTAAAAGTGAAAAAAGAAATACCTTCGGAGACCAAATAATCGGCTACGGCTTGATCGCGATTTTTTCCGTAGGGTTCATAATCGTGGTTAGTGAATACTTCGGCGATTTGGTATTCTTTTAATAATTCCGGCCAAATGTCTTCGGGTTTTCCTATTTTAATCACGAGGCCAGACCCGTGTTTGGCAAATTCCTGTTGCAAATGTTGAAGGGATTGATGAATAAATTCGACCCGTGCATCTTGCTTGTTAGGTAATCGATCAAGGATGTTGGAGTCGAAAATGAATAGGGGAAGAACGGGGTAATTGGATTGTAGGGCCTTAAAAAAGGAATGATTGTCGTGGATTCTCAAATCGCGGCGAAACCAATGAATAGCTATTTTCATACTCTAGGAACACGAAAAGCATATTTTGGTTGATTTTTTTTCGTTTTTTTTTCATGCTGCAAGGTTGATGTAATTGGTGTTGATTCAGAGCTTTACGACGATGTTATCGTTTAACCCGAAAAAAAAGATTGTTTTTTTTTGAGAAGGGTATTGACAAATAGGAAAATGGTTCTACCTTTGCACTCGCAATCAGGACATGGTTGCAGAGTTCTTCAAAAAGAAATGAAAAACTAAAGTTGCGGAAATGCAGTTTTTGATTTGAAGCTTAAGAAGGATTTAGTTCTTTGAAATAGTGAAGGATAGAAGTTAAAAGGTAAAAACGAAGTCAATTCTAGGAACCTTTGAGTATAAGCCGGGATTATAAAAAACAAACTATACTATGGAGAGTTTGATCCTGGCTCAGGATGAACGCTAGCGGCAGGCCTAACACATGCAAGTCGAACGGTAGAGGGAGCTTGCTTCCTTGAGAGTGGCGCACGGGTGCGTAACGCGTATGCAACCTGCCTGTAACTATCGGATAGCCCTGCGAAAGTGGGATTAATACGATATGTGACGGAGATATGGCATCATATTTTCGTTAAAGATTTATCGGTTACAGATGGGCATGCGTGTCATTAGCTAGTTGGTGAGGTAACGGCTCACCAAGGCTACGATGACTAGGGGGTCTGAGAGGATGATCCCCCACACTGGTACTGAGACACGGACCAGACTCCTACGGGAGGCAGCAGTGGGGAATATTGGTCAATGGGCGGAAGCCTGAACCAGCCATGCCGCGTGCAGGATGAATGCCCTATGGGTTGTAAACTGCTTTTATATGGGGAGAAATGATTTGATTTATCGAATTTTGACGGTACCATAGGAATAAGGATCGGCTAACTACGTGCCAGCAGCCGCGGTAATACGTAGGTGGCAAGCGTTGTCCGGATTTATTGGGTTTAAAGGGTGCGTAGGCGGCCCACTAAGTCAGTTGTGAAATATCCCGGCTTAACCGGGAGGGTGCGATTGATACTGGCGGGCTTGAGTTCCGGTGAGGTAGGCGGAATTGAAGGTGTAGCGGTGAAATGCATAGATATCTTCAAGAACACCGATAGCGAAGGCAGCTTACTAATGGGAAACTGACGCTGAGGCACGAAAGTGTGGGGATCAAACAGGATTAGATACCCTGGTAGTCCACACTGTAAACGATGATAACTCGATGTTGGCGATAGACAGCCAGCGTCCAAGCGAAAGCGATAAGTTATCCACCTGGGGAGTACGCCGGCAACGGTGAAACTCAAAGGAATTGACGGGGGTCCGCACAAGCGGTGGAGCATGTGGTTTAATTCGATGATACGCGAGGAACCTTACCTGGGCTAGAATGTGAGGGAATGTATCAGAAATGGTACAGTCAGCAATGACCCGAAACAAGGTGCTGCATGGCTGTCGTCAGCTCGTGCCGTGAGGTGTTGGGTTAAGTCCCGCAAC
>JAIYBD010000047.1 GCA_027488715.1 Bacteroidota bacterium
AACCTCATTCTCAAGGTTTAACTTTTCGATCAGTTCAGGCAATAAACCTTCGGAAGCCAAACGAGTTGTTAGAATGATCAAACCGTCACGGATCTCTCGACGCATTTTGAATCGAGTTTCAGCAGGAATACTTTCGAAAAATCGAAGACGTTGAAATAATTCTTTGAGATTCCCATGGTGAAGAACGTAGCGAATTACCTCGCGATCTTTCGAAAGGATGAGTTTTGAAAGATGATCGTCTAAGGAGTTGGGCGAATAAACGGGAGCGATAATTTTTGAGCCAAGGCGTTTATTCAATTCCGACCAAAATCCTTCATACCCCAAAATCGCATTTTGCGCGAATGCCCATTGAAATTCGGTATGGTCTAAAAACCAATGCATCATTTCAAGGAATTTATCCCGAGCGAACGCATTGGATTCAATTTCGCGAACAATTTTTTCCCACTGCAATTCAGCATTAACCCCTAAATGCAAAAAAGCCAGCATTTCCCGAAATCGTCGGTATTTTCCCATTCGGGGTTCGATAAGAAATACGGGTTTTAGCTGAATCATTAGAAATCAAATTCTCGTTCACTAATATCAATGCCCATCAATCGAAACATTTGGGCCATATCCATGGGTCGGGTTTGGTCGTTGTTGCTCAGAACAATCACGCAAGCATTTCTTTTAGGAATGCGGAGGAAGTTGTTTTTAAATCCGTTCCACCATCCTCGGTGGTAAACAATCCCACTACCATCTTTGAAAAGTCGCCATCCCAATCCATAATCTTTGATTCCTTTCATCTCCGGACTTCCTGCATACATTTTTCGTTGGGTAGAATCCGACAATAGAAAGTTGTTTTCCAGTGCTACATGGAATTTTAATAAGTCCAAAGCCGATGCATAAATGCCTTTATCTCCAACAATACCATCAATCAATTTGTCGTTTCGGGCATATTTCCCACTGAAACCAATGGCAGAATTCTCGGTACGGGGGGCATATCCATTCCTGAAAACAAAGGAATTGTACATTCCAATGGGCTCAAAAATTTCTTGATCTACAAAGTCTTCGAAAGGGGCTTGGGTAACCTGTTCAACGATGCAGGCCAATAAAGCATAGTTGGTATTATTATAGCGGAAAAATTGGCCGGGTTTAGTGTAAGGCGCTGGCTTTTTTTCGACCATGTATTGAACCAATTGTTCATTGGTGATCGGCTCGCCTCCGTTGTAGGTTTTCGGAAGAAAATTAAGGTAATCGGGTAAGCCACTTCGGTGGTTGAGAAGCATCTCTACCGTTACCTTGGGGTAAGGAATTCCAGGAAAAAACTGAGGAAGAGTGTCAGAAAGTGAAATAATTCCTCGTTCAATTAAAATCATCACCGCCGCTGAAGTAATGGTTTTACTCACCGATGCCAATTGAAAAGAGGTGTTTAAATTCAAGGAATCTTGAGTTCTCCAATCGCGAACACCATAAGAACTCCAAAAGACCTGCCCATCATTAAACAAAACAACACTTCCATTGAAATGCCCCGATTGGTGCAAACGTTTGAAATACTGATCAATTTTTTGGTGTGTTGCAGAATCAAACGGTTGAAGTGAATTCAAATAAATTGTTTCGGGCTGAAGCGGCACAGGAGGATCTCCCGCAAAACTGAAAAGAGATAAGCAAAAAGCGCAAAGAGGTAAAAAGAATCTACAAAGCATACCACAAGAACGAGCACAACGTGCATTTAACCAATAAGCCATCAGTAGGTAGACGTTAAAATTCTCCTAAAATGGACGGCGAATGGTGGTTTTTTCAACAATGTTGAAATTCACGAAGCATTCTTTTGATGTCCATTTTTGAATTCCAATGCCTTAAATATTCATTTCTCAAGGCGATCTCAATGGCATCTAAGGAAGAATCGGCATAATTGAGGACAAAATTTTTGCTTTTTCCTGGGTTTGGAATAGGTACACCAACCCAAGATTTCTTTCCCAAAAGGACGGAAAAGAGGTTTGAAAAAAGAGAAAATCTGTTTTTTGAAAAAAGAAAATATGGAAACGAAATAAGGAAAACGAAACAAAATAATAAATCCAATATCCGCTTATTCCGTTGGTTGCTCGGTGAGAAATACGCCAAATTAAATTCTTTACTGTAGAGTACCCCTGGCGTTTCTACCGATTGAGATCCAATGATGAACGAACTATCTTTTGGTACAATTTTAAACAAATAGCCTCTTTTCAGTTTTTCCATGGATTGGATAATTTGTTCGTTGGAGAGGCAAGATCCACAGAAAATGATTTGTTCCAATTGAAGATCCGAGGCAATTTTTGGGAGCTTTGAAAAATTACCAAGTCCAATATTTTCTAAATTTGGGTGGATAAATCCTAAATACCGAATTGATGAGTTCGATTTTTGAAGTAATCCAAGGACCCGTTCAACCTCCAATTCCGTTCCGATCATAACGGTTCTTAAGTCGGTTTGAGATTCGATTTTCCATTGGCCTAAACCGATTCGGATCAATATCCATCGGAATCCAATTAGGCCAATGGCTCCAATAAGAGCACCAACTAACAGCATCCCTCTGGAGAATCGAAAGGATTCATCCAATAAACCATAGGCTGCTAAAGTAACGGTAGCTCCTATGGCCAATCCTCGAAGTAATTTCCAAGGTTGAAACGGACGGTCATAACCTCCAGAAAGATACATCGATAGCAACCAAACCAAAATGTAGGCAGGAACAAAACCAAATAGAAAAACATCCGGGTAACGAACCCCATCCATTTCTTTGATATTGCGCTCCCAATACCCTTCCAAGAAATAAAAAAGAGCCCAAAGTAGAGAAAAATCAAAAATGGGAAGTAGGCTTTTTTGAATTCGATGCGATAAATAAGCCCAAATGGCTTTGGCAATAATAGCAGGATAGAGAATGGTGGAAAGGAAAAATGCTTGTCCTCGACTGAAATAACGCTTAGCAAAAATAATCATAGCGCCATAAAAAGCTTTTACATAGCCATAGCTTTCTTTTCGAGTACTTTCACCTTTGTAGTGGATGATGGGCGTAAGGGGGAAATAGTGGTTTTCGTATCCCGCAAGTCGAATTCGATGTGATAAATCAATGTCTTCGCCATACATGAAATACGTTTCATCCAACAATCCAATTTCATCTAAAACAGATTTTCGCATCCACATAAAAGCGCCTGCCAGCACTTCAATTTTTTGGGGCTGTTGTTCACTTAAATTTCCGTGATAGTAAGCCCCAAATCGCGGATGTTTAGGAAATAATTTCGCTAAACCCGTCATTTTGTAAACCGCAACCTCGGGCGTGGGTAGTCCTCTTTTTGATTCCGGCAAGTAAACGCCCGAACCATCTAACATTTTTACGCCAAGTCCACCAAGTTTCGGCTGCCCTTGGCAGTACCGCAAGATTTCATCAAAACAATTTTCGGGAACGATGGTGTCGGGATTCAACAGTAAAACCCATTCCCCTTTGGCTAATCGGATGGCTTGATTGTTGGCTTTTGAAAATCCAACATTGACCTGGTTTTCAATGAGTATGACTTCCGGAAATTGGCTTTTTATCCATTCAACCGACCCATCACTCGAGCAATTATCAACCACAAAAACTTCCGAATCAATTCCTTTCGTTGCCGAAAAAACGCTTCTCAAGCATTGCTCTAGAAAGTATTTGACGTTGTAATTAACTATGACTACCGTTAGCACCATACCAACGTGCAAGATATTCAATAATATTCAACGGGCACAAAAGCATGCTCAAAATGTTCCAATTCCCATTCTTTTTCTGGATGAGTGATGATGGAGATGACATCGAAACGGATTTCATGGTCATGCGGAAATTTTCGCAAATAATGACGAGCAGCTTGGGTGATTTTTCGTTGTTTGAAAGAATTGACAGCTTTTTCTGGATGAACATTTTTCCAAGGTTTTCTAGATTTTACTTCCGTGAAAACCAAGGTGTTCTGATCCTTGCTTATCAGATCAATCTCGGCAATGGTGGAGTAATGAAAGTTTTTTTGGAGGATGAAATGTCCTTTCTGCAGCAAATAATTTTCTGCAAAGGCTTCTGCCGAACGTCCTGTTTCGGTGGAAGCGATTTTTTCCGTCTTTTTCATGGTAACTTTGCACAAAATACAAAAAAATGCTGGCTCCTAAAAAACCTGCCGATTCGTTCACGGTGATGAACGAGATGATTTTGCCCAACGACACCAACGTGTTAAATAACCTCATGGGCGGCCGCTTGTTGCATTTTATGGATATCTGCGCTGCCATTGCCGCCCAAAAACATTCCGGTCGTGTTGTGGTCACCGCATCGGTAGATTCGGTTTCTTTCAAAGAACCCGTGAAATTAGGTGATGTGGTTACCCTTGAAGCTTGGGTAACTCGAGCATTTACTTCTTCTATGGAAGTTTTTATTCGTGTTACTTGTGAAAATATCCCTACCCGAAGAAAAGTAAAGTGCAATGAGGCCTACTACACCTTCGTTGCCGTTGATCAATTGGGAACACCCATCTCGGTGCCCCCGATTAAGCCAGAAACCGAAGAAGATCAATACCGATTTGAGGACGCTTTGAAAAGAAGGCAACTTCGTTTGTTGATCGCTGGGAAAATCAAGCCGGAAGATGCACCAGAATTGAAGGAATTATTTACCCCAAAATCCGATAACGCATGATGCAATCCATGACCGGTTTCGGTTCGGCTAGCGCCCAAACAAAACTTGGAAAAATTACCGTGGAATTGAGGGCGCTCAACAGCAAGCAACTCGATTTAACTATCCGCTTGCCCAAAGAGTTTTCTAATCTGGAAGCCCAGGTTAGGCAAGCCATCTCCAACAAAAACCAACGCGGAAAAATCTCCTGCATGATTCATTTGGAATCTGATTCAAAGGTTGAGGTGAAGCTTAATAAAGAGTTGGCTAATAATTATTTAATTCAGCTAAAAGAATTTTCCGATTCGCATCAAATGTCGGAAGTTGATTTTTTAAGCATCATCACCCGAATGCCAGAAGTGTTTTCAGGTCAGAATTCCTCCGACGAGAACGACGAACGAGAATTTGTCATGGCTGTTCATCAAGCTTGCGATGATCTAAATCAATTTCGATTTCAAGAAGGATTAGAAACCCAAAAGGCCATCTCATCCAGCTTGTTTGAAATTCAAAGCCATCTTCAAAAGATTACGGAATTGGATGCCGAACGCATCGATTTGATGAAAGAAAAGTTCGAATCGTGGGTCAAAGATCGTTTAGCAAAAGCATCATTCGATCAGGAACGATTCGAGCAAGAGTTGATTTATTACTTGGAGAAATTGGATGTTTCTGAGGAAAAACAAAGGTTACAACAGCATTTGAATTTCTTTCAAGAAACCATGAAGGAAACCCAATCGGGTCGAAAGTTAGGCTTTATTTCCCAAGAAATGGGACGTGAAATCAATACCCTAGGTTCAAAGGCTAATCATTTTGGAATTCAACAAAGTGTAGTTGAAATGAAGAATGAACTGGAGAAGATTAAAGAACAAGTGCTCAATATTTTATGATTAGAAAAGCAATCATTTTTTCGGCGCCTTCTGGAGCAGGTAAAACGACGTTAGTTCGTCATTTGATGGAAAAACTTCCAATTCTTCAATTCTCGGTTTCGGCTACGAGTCGATCCAAAAGGGAACATGAAATTCACGGTAAAGACTATTTTTTCCTAACTCCAGAACAATTTAGAGCACACATTCAATCCAACGATTTCCTGGAATGGGAAGAAGTTTACCCCAATCATTATTACGGAACGTTGAAAAGCGAAGTTGAAAGAATTTTTGAAGAGGGCAAAGTCGTTATTTTTGATGTGGATGTTGTGGGTGGATTGAACCTGAAAGAGTACTTTGGTTCTGAGGCCTTGGCCGTTTTTGTTAAACCTCCTTCCGAAGAAGAATTGGAAAATCGCCTGCGTTATCGAAATACCGAAACCGAAGAAAAAATCCAATTGCGATTGGCAAAAGCGAAACACGAATTGGCTTTTGAAGATCGATTTGATACGGTTATCGTCAATGAAAATCTCGAAATAGCGAAGGGTGAATCGCTTGAAAAAGTTAAAAATTTTATTCAATGAATCCCATGAATATTCTCATTATTGGTTCAGAAGGTCAACTGGGCTCTGAGTTATACGATGCACTTGTTCTTAAATATCCAAGTGCTAAAGTCGTTTGTTCCGATATTCGAAATGCATTTCCAGAAAAAGAACGAAACTTCGAAATCTTGGATGCCACCGATGCACCAGCTTTGGATCGAATCATCGAGAAGTATCAGATTTCTCAAATTTATCATCTTGCAGCAATTTTGTCGGCACGTGGCGAACAAAACCCGCTCTGGGCTTGGGATATCAATATGCGTGGATTGTTGGTGGTTTTAGAAGCTGCGGTGAAGCATAAAATTCATCGCATGTATTGGCCGAGTTCCATCGCCGCATTCGGGCCCAATACTCCTCGCGTTCAAACCCCGCAGCAAGTGGTCATGGATCCCAATACCGTTTACGGAATGAGTAAGCAAGTAGGGGAGCTGTGGTGCCGTTACTATTTCGAAAAATACGGGTTAGATGTTCGCAGCCTTCGGTACCCCGGTATCATCAGTTACAAAACCCTTCCGGGTGGAGGAACAACCGATTACGCCATCGATATTTTTCATAAGGCGTTGAAAGGCGAGAAATTTACCTGTTTCCTAGGTCCGGAAACACCTCTTCCCATGATGTACATCGATGATGCCATTCGCGCAACTTTGGAATTGATGGAGGCTCCAACTGAGCAAATCAAAGAACGAACCAGCTACAATCTCGCTGCCCTATCGTTTACTCCCGAACAATTAGGCGAAGCCATTAAAAAAGCTATTCCTGGCTTTGAAATGGATTATGCCCCCGATTTTCGTCAGAAAATTGCCGACTCTTGGCCCGGTTCCATCGACGATTCGGAAGCAAGGAAGGATTGGGGATGGAATCATCAATTTGGCATGGATGAGTTGGTTCATGTGATGTTGGATGGGTTAAAATCCGGTTATTTGTCATGATTGGGTCCATCCGAAAAATGCGGACCGTTCATTTCCCAGAAGAGGGTGGGAGAGTGGAGTATTTTTGGAAGACTTCCGAAGGTGAGTTTTCCTTGAATGAATATTTGGGAAAAGAGATTTCCATTGAATATACGGGTCGAATTTTTTGCAAAAATTGCGGAAAAAAGACCAATAAGTCGTTCAGTCAGGGATTTTGTTATCCTTGTTTTCAAAATGCCCCCGAAAGTGCCGAATGCATTCTGCATCCCGAATTGTGCAGGGGGCACGAAGGTATCGGTCGTGATCCTGAATGGGAAAAACTCCATCACGTACAACCCCACTACGTTTATTTAGCGTACTCCACGGAAGTGAAAGTGGGGGTAACCCGAACAACTCAGGGGGTAACCCGATGGATTGATCAAGGAGCAGAGGCTGTTCAAGTCATAGCCGAGGTTCCTTACCGTCAACTTGCAGGTGAAATCGAAGTTTTTTTGAAAGATTATTTTACCGATAAAACCAATTGGCAGCGAATGCTTACCCAATCTGAAGGGCCCAATGTTGAGCTTTTAAAACAAGCCGTTCTCCAGGCTGAAATGGTTCTTCCCGAGGCTTATCAATCGTATTTTCCACTTGAAACTAATCCGTGTTTAATTTCTTATCCCCAAATGTTAATCCCTTCTAAAGTGTCATCCACAAATTTTGAAAAAGAGCCCAAGGTTTCGGGTAAGTTAATCGGAATAAAAGCACAATACCTTTTGTTTGAAGGGGGAAAAGTGATGAATGTTCGATCTATGGAAGGGTATGAAACTGAATTTTTTGAGAAATAATTCGTCAAATTTGAATTAATTTTTGCTTTTCCCAATTCAGTTTTCTAAATTGCACACCAATAAACCCAAATACAATGAAAAAATTCATGCTATTGTTGGCTGTTGGAGCATTCGCAGCTAGCTGTTCAAAGGAAGCAACGGTTTCTGAAACCATTACCATTCCACAAACTCAAAAAACTCTTTTGATTTCTCGAAGCGCTACTTGGTGTGGTCCATGTGGTTCTAGTGGAAAGCCTGTTTTTCGTGCCTTGGAAGCTATTGGCGATGATAAAATCGTTTGTCTTGCTTCTCAAGCTAACGATGGATTGAACTCTCCAGCTGGTGATTTGATTGGTAACAATTTGATGTCACGTTTCCAACAAAATGGAATTCCTCACATGTTCCAAACCGGAAATGGTAATACCCTTAACTTCTATCCTAACCAATCAACGGCTACGAACAACATGAATACCATTAACGCTAAAGCCGCTAATGCTAACGTTTATGTTTCAGCTAGCGTTGAAGGTTCTACGATCACCATCAAAGCAAAAACCAAATTTTTTGCTGCAGGATCAGGTAACTACCAGTTGGGTGTACTTATTCTAGAAAACGGAATCCAAAAAACGCAAGCTGGATCATCAAATCCTAATCACGATGGTGTAATTCGCGGAAATGCGGGTTCATCTGCTTGGGGTGAAGCTATCACCAGCACTGCCATGGATGCGGAGCAAGAGTTCTCTTACACGGTAAATGTTGATCCTACTTGGAAAAAAGAAAATTTGAAAGTTGCTGCCATCATTTGGAAAAAGAATGGTAACAACTACGATGCTGAAAATGCTTCAGCGGTAAAGGTTGCAGTGAAATAATTCAAAGCATACTAACATAAAAAAGCCCCAAATTGGGGCTTTTTTTATTTTGCAACTGCAACTCCACTTTTGCGTTTTATTTTTGTAAAAATTGAAAAACATGTTCAAGGTTTTCCTTCCAATTTTCGCTTTGTTTTTTTTAGCAATTGGCTGTTCTCACGTGCCAGATAAAGGAATTAACAATACCTGGTTTGCCCCCGAACTTACCCAAAGTGAATTTGGAGATGATGAAAGCCACAATGCTGGAAAAAATTGCATGACTTGCCACGTGAAGGGCGGAGATCGTGAAGCAGCGAAAGAAGGAGTTTGGTCCATTGGAGGAACGGTTTATCAAACCGGAACCACCAAGGTGTTGCCCGGTTCTACCCTCGAACTTTTTACCGGACCTAACGGAACCGGAAACAAAGTCATCTCCCTACCTGTGGATGATAAAGGGAATGTTTACACCAATAAAAACATCAGTTTTGGAACGGGGCTTTTCCCCGTCGTTACAGGTCCAACTGGAAAAAAAGCAGCCATGATGACCTCCATTGGAAATGGAGCCTGCAATTCATGCCACAACAACGGTACACCAAAAATTACGGTAGAAAAATAATATGAACTCAGACGTAGCTCAAGTCGATCAACTCAAAATCAAATACGCCGAACTTCAACAAGAAATCGGTAAAGCTATTTACGGACAAGAAGAAGTTGTTAATGCCGTAATTACTTCGGTATTATGCAACGGGCATTGCCTATTGGTTGGTGTTCCTGGTTTAGCAAAAACCCTTTTGGTTCAAACCATTTCCAAGGTTTTGGATCTATCGTTTTCTCGAATTCAGTTTACACCAGATTTGATGCCATCCGACATCACAGGAAATGAAATTCTCGACGAACAAAAGCAGTTTAAATTCATTCCAGGACCCTTGTTTTCTAACTTGGTCTTGGCCGATGAGATTAATCGTACTCCTCCAAAAACCCAAGCTGCATTGCTCGAAGCGATGCAAGAACGCAAAGTTACCGTAGCTGGAAAATCCTATTCACTTCCAAGTCCGTTCTTCGTACTCGCTACCCAAAATCCAATCGAGCAAGAAGGAACTTATCCGCTTCCTGAAGCTCAATTGGATCGATTCATGATGAACATTTCATTGGATTATCCTCAATTCCAGGATGAGGTTAGGGTGGTTCGCGATACCACCTCCAATCACAAAGCAGAACTAAAGAATATCCTCTCTGCTCAAGAAATACTTGAATATCAAGAATTGGTGAGAAGAGTTCCCATTAACGATTCAGTTTTGGAATATGCGGTGAAATTGGTTCATAAAACCCGCCCAAATGGCGAATTCGCTAATGAAAAAGTAAAGAAATACGTTTCTTGGGGTGCTGGCCCTCGTGCAAGTCAATACTTGGTGCTTGGAGCCAAATGCCATGCTATTTTGCACGGCAAATATTCTCCCGATATCGAAGATGTGCAGGCCGTTGCAGTAAATATTCTTCGCCATCGTGTGGTGATCAATTACAAAGCAGAATCGGAAGGACTAACCATCGACCAAATCATCAAGGAGTTGTTTTAAACAACCCATTTACCAGAAATAAAGAATTGTGGCGAAAACCCCGGGAAAAAGTGGAAAGACTCCATTGATGGAGCAATATGAACAAATTAAATCCCAACATCCTGGGACTATTTTGCTATTTCGCGTGGGTGATTTTTACGAAACCTTTGGTGAAGACGCCATTCTCGCAGCTGAAATTCTCGGAATAGTTCTAACAAAACGGGGAAATGGATCAGCCACTGAAGTTGCTTTAGCCGGATTCCCGCACCATTCGTTGGAGGTTTATTTGCCAAAACTTGTTCGTGCGGGCCAGCGTGTTGCCGTTTGCGAGCAACTGGAAGATCCCAAAGAAACAAAAACCATTGTGAAACGTGGAGTTACCGAGTTGGTCACACCAGGAACATCCATGTCGGATAATCTCCTCCACCATAAAAAAAATAACTACCTAGCCGCTATTTCATTTTGGGATAACGAGATCGGATTAGCCTTGGCCGATGTTTCAACGGGTGAGTTTTTGGTCGTTTCAGGAAAGGCAAACACCATCGAAGCCATTATTCAATCGTATCAACCTGCCGAAATCATCTTCCCAAAATCGAAATCTGCCGAATTGGCCCAATTACAAGCTCATCGATTTTACCATCATCCCCTCGATGATTGGGCCTTTCGAACCGATTTTACCTACGAACGTTGTACCCGTCATTTTCAAACCCAATCCCTCAAAGGCTTTGGAATTGAAGACGATGTTGCATCCATCATCGCTTCTGGTATTATCCTTTATTATTTAGAAGAAACACGACATCCCAATCTCTCCCATCTCAAAGGAATTTCCAAAATACAGCCCCTCGATTATCTCTTTTTGGATCGTTTCTCGATCCGAAATTTGGAATTGATGGAAAATTCCCAATCCGAAGGACGTTCTTTCGTGGAGATTTTAGATGCCACCAAAACACCCATGGGTGCTCGATTATTGCGACGATGGACCCTTTTCCCATTAAAAGATGTAGAGAAAATTCGATTCCGACATGCCATTGTAGGTTCGTTTTTGCAACATAAAAAAATCGCCCACCAAATTTCTGATATCCTTAAAGAAATTGGTGATTTGGAACGACTAATCGGCAAATCTGCAACAGGAAGAATCAATCCCCGGGAATTGGTTCAATTGAAAAAATCAATCGGATTAATTCCAAAACTCCAAAAGGCTCTTTTGGAAACCAGTTCGGAAGAAATTAAAACCTTGGCCCATCAATTGGAAGATTTATCAGAGTTATTCCAACATTTACATCAAGGGCTTAACGAAGATGCACCCGCTCAGCTAACCAAGGGGAATGTCATGGCCACGGGTATTTCTCAAGAATTGGACGAGCTTCGAGGTCTGTCCAATTCAGGTAAAGATTACTTGATTCAAATCCAGCAACGAGAAATTCAACAAACGGGAATTTCAAGTTTAAAAATAAGCTTTAACAATGTTTTTGGGTATTACTTGGAGGTGACTCACACGCACAAGGACAAGGTTCCTGAAACCTGGATCAGGAAACAAACGTTGGTCAACGCTGAACGTTATGTAACCCCAGAATTGAAGGAATACGAAGAGAAAATTTTGGGAGCTCAATCCAAAATTGAAGTTTTGGAAGCTCAATTGTTCCAAGAACTTCTTCAGTTTGTAAATCGATTCATTCAACCCCTTCAGCAAACTGCAAAAGTTATTGCCAGTACCGATGTTCTTTTGGGATTTGCCCAAATTTCCGGTGAACGAAAGTATTCATTACCCCAAGTGGACGAATCTTACGATTTAGAAATTAAGGGTGGTCGTCATCCTGTGATCGAACGATTTTTACCTCATGGTAAAGATTACATCCCCAATGATGTTTCTTTAGATCACCAGTACCAACAAATCATGATCATTACAGGTCCAAATATGGCTGGAAAATCAGCATTGTTGAGGCAAACAGCTTTGATTGTGATGATGGCCCAAATGGGTTGTTATGTTCCAGCTCAATCAGCTAAAATTGGTATTATTGATAAAATTTTTACCCGGGTTGGGGCCAGTGATAACCAAGCTTTTGGAGAATCAACTTTCATGGTTGAAATGAACGAAACAGCCGCCATTCTGAATAACATCTCGGCGCGTAGCTTAATTCTTCTCGATGAAATCGGACGTGGAACTTCCACCTATGATGGGATTTCCATTGCTTGGGCCATTGCCGAATTTCTTCATCAACAACCCATCCATCGTGCGAAGACGCTTTTCGCAACCCATTATCACGAATTGAATGAGATGGAAGCTCAGTTTGAGCGTATCAAAAACTTTAACGTTTCCGTAAAAGAGGTCGGCAACCAAATCGTTTTTGTGCGAAAGTTGCAGAAGGGTGGCTCAGAACACAGTTTCGGGATTCATGTTGCCAAATTAGCCGGTATTCCCGCCGAGGTCGTTCATCGTTCAGAAGAAATTCTTCAAGACTTAGAAAAAAATCGTAGCCAAAATGGGAAAAGACCTGCCCTGAAAAAATCTGGGGAATGGCAAATGAATCTTTTCCAAACCTCCGATCCCCAATTGGAGGAAATCAAAAAAGCATTAGAATCCATCGATCCTAATGCCATTACCCCAATGGATGCATTATTCACGTTACATCAATTGAAGCAAATACTCAAATAGCCGTATATTTGTAGCTACAACAATACAACATGCGCATTGAAGATCAAATCAAGCAAAGTCAATTTGAAGATGCTTACCACAAAATGGTGGTGAATGTGATGTTTACTGCACGATTTATTGAATTGAAGTTTGAGCGTATTTTCAAGAAACACGGACTTACTTCGCAGCAATACAACGTTTTACGAATTCTTCGCGGACAGTATCCCAAGCCGATTTGTGCCGGTGATGTACTTTCCCGCATGCTCGATCAAAGCAGTAACATTACCCGATTGATGGAAAAACTCTTGCAAAAAGGATTGGTGGAACGAAAAATAAACGAACTCAATCGGCGAATGCACGATATCTCTATCACTCCCAATGGGTTAGCTGTTTTGGAGAAAATCGCGCCAGATTTCAATGAAGTGATGATTGATTATCGAAAAATTGCTCCGGAACAAGCCGAAATTGTTAGTGATTTACTCGACCAATTTCGAGGATAAAACATTTCAAGCTCATTCCTTGTTTCTGAAAGAAAAGAAACATGAATTATTTAGTGGTAGGTGCTTCGAGTGGAATTGGAGCTGAGGTTGCAAATCTATTAAAGAGCCAAGGACACCAGGTTTTTACGGCACAACGAAGAAATGTAGAAGGATTGCCTCACATTCCTTTTGATGCCTCGCAGCCAAATTTCGATTTTTCTGCATTGCCTGATGAATTACATGGAGTTGTTTATGCACCTGGTACTATTCAATTGAAACCTTTTCATCGCTTTAGTATGGAGGATTTTCAACATGATTTTCAAGTGAATGTTTTGGGCGCCGTTCACGTTTTGCAAGGTTGTTTGCCCAAGTTAAAGAAAGCCAATGGAGCCAATGTGGTTCTTTTTAGCTCAGTTGCAGCTCAAATGGGAATGGGTTTTCACGCTTCAATTGCAGCCGCCAAATCGGCCGTTGAAGGATTAACGCGTTCTTTGGCGGCAGAATGGGCCCCCGCTCAAATCAAAGTAAACGCCATTGCCCCTTCTTTAACCAACACCCCTCTGGCGTCATCCTTGTTGAGTACACCTGAAAAAATGGAGGCTTCTGCCAAACGGCATCCACTTGGTCGGGTAGGAGAGAGCGGTGATTTAGCTGCGTCTGTTCAATTTCTCCTTCAACCGAATTTGTGGATGACTGGAACCGTTCTCCAAGTGGACGGTGGTATGGGGAATACGAAATAAAAAAAGGGGCTGTTTTCAGCCCCTTTTTTGTATCATTATACCGCTGGTTTCCCAAGTTGCTTTTCCAACTCTTTAGCAATTTCGTCTCCTCTTAAATTCTTGGCGATGATTTTACCATTGGGATCCAAAAGGAAGTTTTGAGGAATGAAATTAACCCCATAAACCCGAGCTGGTTCACATCTCCATCCCTTCAAATCACTTACGTGAATCCAAGGCAAGTTATCTTGTTGAACGGCTTCCATCCATGCGGCTTTATCTTCGTCCAAACTCACTCCATAAATTTCAAAATTCTTGTCGTGGTACATGGAATAAGCCAAAACCACGTTTGGATTTTCTCTTCGGCAAGGGCCACACCAAGAAGCCCAAAAATCGACTAACACGTATTTCCCACGCAAAGAACTCAATTTAATTTTTTCACCTTTTAAATTGGGCAATTCAATATCGGGTGCCACAGCGCCCATTTCTGTTCTTTTGTATGCATCAATCAAGTATTTAATTTTCTTGCCGTATCGAGACTTTTGAGCATCTTCTCCAAATCCGGCATAGAATTGTTCCATTTCTTTGGGAGTTGCATCCATGAAATTTTCGTAGGTAAGCAATGCTGCAACTACAGAATTCTTATTTTTTCCGATGAAACTTTTAATGTTATTCAAACGCTGATTGTTCAATGATTCTCCAATGCGAGCAATGGAATCCATCAATCCGTAATTGCTGCTTTCTTGGGCCATTTGGTAGTACATGCCCAATTCTTGCATTTGGTTTTCAATTTTATAAACCGATTCTTGGTATTGGCGATAAACATCGTGAGTTGGAGATCCCGTAACGGATAATTTTTCCAAAGAATCCAAGCTTCCACTTACGTTTATCGAGCTGTTCTCAACAAATAGAGGGAAAGAAACGTCTTTTCTCAAAAACATGATTTGAAAACGAGAGGGTTCATCTACCGTTCCTTCTAAAACAACTTTGCCATCAGCACCGGCAACAACCGTATCAATTCTAGAAGAATCTGCTACCGGCAATTGAACCAATACCGTGTCACCTTCTTTGGCTCCTGCGGCCTCAATCGTTACTTCATAACCACCTCCACCGCATGAGGCCAATAACGCTGTTAGTCCAATACCGAAACAGCCTTTTAAAATCCAGTTTTTCATGTTTAAATATTTTTTGTCAAAGATAGAATATTTTTCACCCGTTCGGAATCCGTTCTTTGGTAAGAATACTCGCCACCAAAATCGGGTTTCCCCATGAATACACCGTCTTTTTGGAAGGTCATTTCACTTTTTTGAGATGTTCTTAGGGAAACATGTACGTGCTTGCATCCTGTTTCTTTAAGAATTTTTACCACATTCCCTTCGTCAATCCCACTCCCAGGCATAATTTGAATTCGATGGCCAAATGTGTTTTGCAAATCTTTTAATAAATCAATGCCATCCATCGCTTTATTGGAACCGCCTGAACTCAAGACCCGTTTAAATCCAAGAGAAGCTAAGGTTTCAACGGTTTCCATTGGATTTTTGGTCATGTCAATGGCGCGGTGGAATGCCAATGGCAAATGTTCTGATTCTTTCATCAAATCTTTTAAAAAAGCGATGTCTAGTTCTCCATTGCTCAATAAAGCGCCTGTTACAATTCCTTGAATGGGTAAATTTTTGAGGTAGAAAACATCCCGAAGCATGCTTTCTTTTTCTTCAGATAGGTAGAGAAAATCTCCTCCTCTAGGACGAAGAATAGGCCAAATTTCGATTTTTGGGATTTTCGTGCAAATTTCTACGGTTCCGATGGAAGGCGTAGTTCCACCTTCCCCCAAATTGTCGCACAATTCCACCCGATTTGCTCCTCCCAATGCGGCTTGTTGGGTACTTCGAATTCCGTTGGAGCAAATTTCTAA